>JAFGRS010000634.1 GCA_016935045.1 Lentisphaeria bacterium
CGCGGCCGCGCCCCCTCCCCGCCCTCCGATCGGCGCTCCACCGGGACAAGCCCGGCGGCGGCGTTGGGATCTTGAAACAGCCCTGCCTCCGAGCCGGTAAGGCCTCCGTCACGGGGGGTACGGTCGAGGACGACCGGCTCCAGCGCCATGGCGTCAGGCTCAGAACACGCGATGGAGTCGGCGGTCTGCCTGTGCGGTACACCTGCCTGCGTCGCGGACGCGACAGGCAGGCGCAGGCAGGTCTCCGCCGGTTCTTCACACCCCTTCCCCACCTGACGGAGGGATTACCCGAGCCGAGCCGCCGTCCCGAGCCGTTCCCGCCTGTCGTACATCTCCGCGTAGTAGCGGCGGTATTCCCCACTGCTGACCTGGTCGAGCCACTCCCGGTGTTCGAGGTACCACCGCACCGTCGCCGCGATGCCCCCGTCGAAGTCCACCTCCGGGCGCCAGCCCAGTTCGGCCGTCATGCGGCTCGAATCGATCGCGTAGCGTCGGTCGTGACCCGGGCGGTCCCTGACGAAGGTGATCAGGCTCTCCGGCTTGCCGACCTGGCGCAGGATGGTGCGCACCACCTCGAGGTTCGTCTTCTCGTTGTTGCCCCCGATGTTGTAGACCCCGCCCGGGCGGCCTTGTCGAAAGGCGGCCCAGACCGCCGTGCAGTGGTCCCGGACGTAGAGCCAGTCCCGCACGTTCAGGCCGTCCCCGTAGACCGGCAGAGGCTTGTCCGCAAGGGCGTTCATGATCATCAGGGGAATGAGTTTCTCGGGAAACTGGTAGGGACCGTAGTTGTTGCTGCAGCGCGTGGTGACCGTCTCCATGCCGTAGGTGTGATGGAAGGCGCGGACCAGGAGGTCGGCCGCCGCCTTGCTGGCGCTGTAGGGGGAATTCGCGCTCAGGGGGGTACTCTCGGTGAACCTGCCCTCGTCGCCGAGGGACCCGTACACCTCGTCGGTGGACACCTGCAGGAAACGCCGGATGCCCGCGGCCCTGCCCTCGGTCAACAGGGTCAGCGTCCCCTGCACATTCGTTTCGACGAACACCTGCGGCCCCAGGATGGAGCGGTCCACGTGGCTCTCGGCCGCGAAGTTGATGATCCCCTCGACGGCGTACTGCCGCAGCACATGCGCCACCAGTCCCGCGTTGGTGATGCTGCCCTTGACGAAGTGGTGCCGAGGGTGTTCGAGGCAGTCCCCCAGGCTGGCCAGGTTCCCCGCATAGGTCAGCGCGTCGAGATTGACGACATGCAGCGGGGTTTCCGCCAGGAGGTAACGCACGAAGTTGCTGCCGATGAAGCCGGCGCCTCCGGTCACGAGTACGGTATTGCAGTCCATGGGTTCCTGTCTCCGTTCGGTACGGTTGCCCGGTGCCGGGGCCCTCGGTCCGCGGGGGGACGCCACCGGGGTCCGACGGTGCGCCGGCTGACTCCCGGTCAGGCGGCCTCGCCGCGCAGGTAGCGCTCGAGAGCATCCCGCCAATGGGGGCGTGGGGTCGCCAGAATGCCGTCGATCCGGCCACAGTCAAAGCGGGAGTTGAGGGGACGGCGCGCGGCGGCGGCGAAATCCGCGGTCCGGCACGGGGTCAGGATGCGGTCTCCGCGTCCCGCCAGGTCCAGGACCGCCCGGGCAACCTCGAACCGGGTCGCGTACCCCGCCGCGGCGTAGTGAAACAACCCCTCCACCCGACGGGCCAGAAGAACGGCCAGCGCCCCGGCCACATCCCGCGTCCACGTGGGTGCACCCACCTGGTCCGCCACCATGGACAGCTCCCGCGCCGCCGCGGCCCGTTCCAGGAGCTTGCCGACGAAATGCCGCCCGGCCCGGCCATAGGTCCACTCGACGCGCACGATCGCGTGGTTGGCGCCCGAATCCCGCAGCGCTTCCTCGCCGGCGTGCTTCGTGGCGCCGTAGACGTTGATGGGGTGGGTCTGGTCCGTCTCGCGGTAGGGACGATCGAGGGTCCCGTCGAAGACGAAATCGGTGCTCACGTGCAGCACGTAGAGGCCCCGTGCCGCGGCGAGGGCGCCCAGCGTTCCTACGGCGAGGTGGTTGACCGCGTCCGCCAGGGCCGGATTCGCTTCCGCCCCGTCCACGTCCGTGTAAGCGGCGCAGTTGACCACGGCGTCCGCATCCGCCAGCACGGCCTCGAGCCGGGCCCGGTCCCGGAGGTCGAATTCGGGCAGGTCCAGGGCCAGCGGCTCGAAGCCGCCGGCCCGGCGCAGAACTTCGCACACTTCCGTGCCAAGCATGCCCCGACCGCCGGGAACCACAATACGTTGCTTCCGAGAATCCATGGTAGACCGTTACGGCAGGCCTCGTCTGTCGCGTACGATAGTCCCCGGAGGCCCCAAATCCAGCCCCCGGCAGGGCGAACAGCAATCCTTCAGTCCAATGCGGGAATCGGCTCAGCAGGAGCTTCGCCCTCCAGGGCATGGGGCGTCGCGCAGTCGGTGCGGACTGGAGGGCGAAGCTCCTGCTGAGCCGATTCCCCTGGAGGGCGAAGCTCCTGCTGAGCCGATTCCCGCGTCCTTGCCTGTTGTCACCGAGGCCCTACCCGGCCACGGTGTCCCGGTTTGACAGGCCCCGGCACGCGCCCGACATTACCCCATCGCGAGGACCGACCATCCCCACCAGCACGCAGGAGCCGTCATGTCGAACGAGAAGCTCTCCCGGGCCACCTACCTGTCGCGGAACGTCGGCGAGTTCCCTGCCGACCTGCGCTTGCTCGACACCCTGTTCGTGAAGGTGGACGACCTGCGTTACGGCACCAACCCGCACCAGACCGCCGCCTTCTACCGGCCCGTGGGGCGTGCGAGCGTGATTGGCAGCATGGAGGTCCTCAAGACCGGCAAGAGCGGCCTATCGCAGACGAATCTCGAAGACATCAGCTACGCGCTGAACATCATCAAGTTCTTCGAGCGTCCGGCCTGTGCCTGCATGAAGCACGTAAACCCCAGCGGGGCCGCGGTGGCAGGCCAGGGGGACAGCCTCCTGGATGTCTACGTGAAGGCGAGGGATTGCGACCCCCGGGCCGCCTTCGGCAGCGTCGTGGCTTGCAACGCCCGGGTCGATACCGCCACGGCACGGGAGATCATGACCACCTTCGTGGAATGCGTCGTGGCACCGGATTTCGACCCGGACGCCGTGGCCATTTTCAACGACCCCGAGAGCAAGCTGAACCGGCACATCCGCGTCCTGCGCTGCGGCAACCCCGCCGCGTTGCCCCGCTTTGTCGGCGACCCGCTCGAGGGATACCGCACGGTCAAGGTCCTGGCGGATGGCTCCCTGGTCCTGGCGGACCCGCTGCTGACCCACGTGCGCGGGATCGACCAGATCCTCCCCGCCGAGGCCGAGAGCAAGGCCCTGGGCCGGGTCGTCAGCACCGTCGAAGCGACGCCGGAGCAGAAACAGGACCTGCTCGTGGCCTGGTACATGAACATCAGCGTGCGCTCGAACGGCGTCATCCTGGTGAAGAACGGCGGCTCCCTGGCGGTGGGAACCGGCGAACAGGACCGCGTGGGGGCCGTGGAACAGGCCATCTGGAAGTACCGCAACAAGTACAAGGGCTCCGAAACCATCGAGGGCGCCGCGATGGCCAGCGACGGCTTCTTCCCGTTCCCCGACGGGGTCGAGGTCGCGGCCGAGGCGGGGGTACGGGCAATCATCGCGCCGTCGGGCTCGCTGAAGGACGCCGAGGTGCTGGCCCGCGCCAATGAACTCGGGGTGGCCATGTGCCATGCCCCGGAACGCGTCTTTTCGCACCACTGATTGCCGCAGGCAGCGTACCCGGGAAGCCGGGTCCTCCGCAACCCGGCAGCGGCTGACATGCCGCGTCCCATGGAAGCCGGACTCCCCGCAACCCGGCCGTCTGTGCCGGAGCGCCCGAACAAGCTACCCCATGAGCCCCTTCAGGTGGTAGGCCACCTCGTTCCAGCGCAGTTCATTGCGGAACTGCCGCAGGTCCGTTGACGCGTCGATGAGCAGGTACTCGATGTCGGCCATGGCCGCGAAATCCTCGAGCTGTTCGGCGCCAATCGCTGCCGAGAACCCGGTGTGGTGGGCTCCTCCCGCATGGATCCACGCCGCCGCGGCGGCGGAGAGGTTGGGGCGAGGTGTCCACAGGGCGCGCGCAACGGGCAGCCTGGGCAGCTCCCGATCGGCCGCCACGACATCCACCAGGTTGACGACCAGGCGGAAACGGTTGCCCATGTCGACCAGGGAGGCGTTCACAGCGGGGCCCGCGGGGCAGCTGAAGATCAGCCGCACGGGGTCCTCTTTGCCTCCGATGCCGAGGGGCAGGACGTCGCAGATCGGCTTCTCGGCGGCCAGGGAGGGACAGATCTCGAGCATGTGGGCGCCAAGGACCCGGGGGCCGGCCGGATCGAGGTGGTAGGTGTAGTCCTCCATGAAGCTGGCGCCGCCCGGCAACCCCTGGCCCATCACCTTCATGGCGCGCACCAGGGCGGCGTGCTTCCAGTCCCCTTCCGCCCCGAAGCCATACCCTGCCGCCATCAGGCGCTGGGTGGCGATGCCGGGGAGCTGCTTGGAGCCGTGCAGATTCTCGAACGTATCGGTGAAGGCCGTGAAGCCACCTTCCGTCAGGAAGCGGCGCAGC
>JAFGRS010000635.1 GCA_016935045.1 Lentisphaeria bacterium
CACCAATCGCTCGGCCATAGGCCCATCCTACCATACCCGCCCCGGCTTGGCACGCGACCCCGCCGTAAGTCCGACAGGCTCCTAGTCCTTCAGCCCCAGGCTGTGCTGGCCCCCGGCGGATATCGCCACGAATCCCGCGTTCGGGTCAGGTCTGGGCGGGGCCGGCGTCCCCCAGTCCGCGGTGGCCCCGTTGGACCTGAGCCCCAGACAGTGGTCCCAGCGCGCGGACACGGCCAGAAAACCCACGTTCGGTGCCGGAACGGCGTACTGGCCGCTGCCCCGGTCCCCCCAAGGCACGATCGTCCCGTCGGCCTTCAGGCCCAAGCTGTTATAGCTGCCCGCCGCCACCGCCACGAACCCGGAGTTCGGCGCCGGCACCACGCGCTGACCGGAGGAGTTGTCCCCATAAGTCGTGATCGTTCCGTCTGACTTCAGGACGAGGATATGGCCGCGGCCCAGTGCCACCGCCACGACGGGAGGCCCCAGCGGATCGTTCGGGTACGTCCCAGCGAAATACCACGTTTCCCCTCCCCAGCACACAACGGTGCCGTCAGCCTTCAGGCCCAGGCTGTATACATTCGCCGCCGCCACCGCCACGAATCCGGAGTTCGGTACTGGCACGTCGCATTGCCTGGACGCATTCGACCCCCAGGCCACGACCGTCCCGTCGGCTTTCAGGCCCAGGCTGTGATACAGGCCCGCCGCCACCGCCACGAATCCGGAGTTCGGTTCCGGCACGTTGCACTGCCAGGACGCATTCGACCCCCAGGCCACGACCGTCCCGTCGGCTTTCAAGCCCAGGCTGTGATAGGTGCCCGCCGCCACCGCCGCGAACCCGGAGTTCGGCACCGGCACGGTGCACTGCCCGTCCCCGTTCGAACCCCACGCGACGACCCGCCAACCCACGAAGCTCCACTCGGCGTAGAGGTCCAGGTCCGCGTCCCCCATGGGCAGGGATGCACCCTCGGCATAGCCGCTGCCGCTCCCGTCCGGCTGGGTATTCCAGCCGGAGAAGCTCCAGCCGCTGCGGGCCAGCGAACCCGTGTTGCCCAACACCGTGACGGACTGGCCCTCTGCGTAGGCTGTGGGGTCCGCGGGGACGCTGCCCCCGGTACTGCCGTTGCCGTGATAGGTCACCGCGTAGGTCGGTGCGGGCGGCGGCGGGCCAGGATCGGATCCGCCGTCATCCGACGAAGTCAAAGCCTTGATGATCGGCAGGAGCGAGTTGGTGCACCCGCTGATCGCGCCGATAGCCAGGATCCCGAGGGCCAGGCACAGGGCCAGCGCCGCCCCCCCCGGACCAACGGCCCCCATCCCCGGCGCATGGGTCCCCCGGCGCTGCTGCTCTTTCCTCGTCATGGCTACCTCCCCCAGAAGTCCTGATCGAAAAGCCGCACCTGCTCGGCCCTCAGCATGGCGGCCAGGCGTCCTGCGTCGATCCGTACGGGCGCGGTTGCCTCCAGCGGGAGCTCCACTGCCGGGTACAGCTCCCAGGCCTCCCTCGTCTCCTGCATGTGCGCCCGGCCCCCACCCGAAAACTCCCGCCAGCGGGCGGCTCCCCGGGCCCAGGCCTCGAGAAACCCGCCCTCGAGGCTGCCCAGCTCCACCGGCAGCCAGACGGTGTCACCGGCCAGAATCAGCTCGTCGATCCTCCGCACTCTCGTCCTGTCCTCCGAGCCCGACAGTTCCAACGAGACCGCCGGGTACACCTGCCCCGGGGCCATGATCAGCGCGCTGGGAATCCCGACCGACTCGAGCAGCGCGCAGTACAGCACGGCGAGCTCCATGCAGTCCCCTCCGCGATTCTCGATAGTCTCGCGGGGGAACTGCACCCCCACGACCTCCGCCACAGATCCGGGCTCACCCGAGGTCACGGCGCCGGACCAGCTGCACGGGCCCGAGGGGCGGACCCCGACCTGTTGCAGGGCGTAGTAGGTGCCCATCGCCGCCAGCAGGTTCTCGCTCAGCGTCGCAAACCCTGCCTCCAGAGCAATCCGGCGAACGTTGCGGCTCAGCCCGTGAACGAGCGGGTCTCCAGCGGTGATGAACGCTGCGGCCTTGCGCACGTCGTCCCAGAGGATCGCGTTGCGATCCTGCACGTCCAGGACGAAGGGCTCGCGCTCATCGCGGCCTTCGCCCTCACCCTGCCCGCCCGTGGGGTACTGCACCGCCACCTCGGCGCCGAGCGCAACGGACTCGGCGAACCCGAGCAGCCTCCCGTCGAGGGCGGCCGTGAGCGCAACCTCTCGCTGCTCCCCCGGATCCAGCGCGAACGGCTCGCCGCAGTCGCTCGGAGCCTCCATGCACGCGGGGACAAAGACGGTCACCTGGATGTTCTCGGCCCGGCTCTCTCCGACGTTGCGGATCGGGAGGCTGCCGAAGGGAGTCTCACGATAGCGCCGGTACAGGACCGGGTAGACCGGACCCAGACGCGGTTCGCCGATCAGAATCTGAGCGTCCGCGGTCCCGATGGGAGCCTCGCCAGCCGCGGGCGCTTCGCCGGGAGCCCTCGCCGCGCCAGCCGTGGTCTGCCCTGGGGTCAGCCCCGGAGGCTCCTGCAGCGGGGGGCCGCTCGAGCGCTCCCGCCCGGGAAAGCGGTACGCACCGACAAGCCCCAGGCTGACGCCAGTATACAGTCCGGAGATGCCCGTCAGGCCGGCCGCCAGCCCCAGCGTGAAGGAAGGGCTCGCCCTGAACCCCACCCCGGTTCCGAGGACCCAGGCCAAGCTGCCACCGGAGCGGACGCTGCCGAGATAAGAGGCCAGCCCAACCCCGTAGCCGGCTGCCCCGTATCCAGAAAGCACGAAACGACCACCCAGCGAACCCTCGACACCGACGCCCAGGGTCGCGGACGCGCGACTCATTCCCCCGGTGGTTACCAGCGGGGAGTATCCGTACGCGACCCCGAGGCGCAGATGAACCGGCGGATGAAGGAGGTAGGTTCCCGACAGCGCCAGGCCCAATCCAGCGGTGTAGTAGTTCCGACTTTCGGCAATCGGGAGATCCAGCGTAGGGACAGCGGTCACTGCCAGCGCTCCGGCCGTCCGCCGGTACGGCTCCCGGGTCCCTGGGGGTATCGGCGGGGCAGCCCTGGATGCGACCCCCGAAACTCCGATGAGCAGCAGGCAGACACAGGCCGTGAGCAACCATCGCTGCATACGCCCCCCGATTCGGCCGGCGCAAGACGCCGGGCAACAGACGCGCCTGCCCACTATAGGGCACCCCGCCGTCCGGGTCAACGGAATTTCTCCTCTCCGCGCGCACCCGCCCTGGTCCGCGGCCGCGGGGGCCCTCGGCCGCTCAGGTCCGTTGACCCTGCCCCCGCTTGCGGCTAAAATGCTCGACCATGAACGCAGCCATCCTCGCCACCGGGACGTACGTTCCCGATCGCCGCATGTCGAATCACGAGTTCGAAAGCTACCTCGATACCACCGACGAGTGGATCGTGTCCCACACGGGAATCCGCTGGCGCCACATCGCCGCCGACGACCAGGCGGTCTCCGACCTGGCCACCGAAGCGGCTCACAAGGCGCTGCACAGAGCGGAGGTCGAGGCCAAAGAGCTCGACCTGATCCTGGTGGCCACGGCCACTCCGGACTACCCCGGCTTCCCGGCCACCGCCTGCATCGTCCAGGACAAGCTGGGCGCCGTTGACGCGGCGGCCATGGATATCGCCGCCGGCTGCACCGGCTTCATCTACGGGCTGGAAACCGCCAAGGGATTCATCGCCTCAGGCTTCGCCAGGAAGATCCTCCTGATCGGGGCCGAAGTCCTGAGCCGGCACATCGACTGGCAGGACCGCAACACCTGCGTGCTGTTCGGGGACGGCGCAGGGGCCGCAGTGCTGAGCGCCGAGGAAGGGGACCCGCCCCGGGGAGTGCTGGATTCCTACATGCGCACCAAGGGGGACGGGGCCCCGCTCCTGATCCGTCCGGTCGGGGGCAGCCGCACGCCCTTCGTGTGCGG
>JAFGRS010000636.1 GCA_016935045.1 Lentisphaeria bacterium
GCAACCTGTGCCGGCGTCTCCGCCGAGCCGGATTCGAGATCAAATCCTACTACGAGGCGCGTTTCCTCGTGGATCCGGAGGGCGATCCGACCTTTGCCCCGGAACGCGTTCTCCACCGGCTGCAGGCCGTGTTCGGGCTTCCCGTCCGGACCGATTTGAGCTACCGCGACCTGTACCTGACCGCGCACTCGCTGGCCGTCTACAACGGGCGGCGTCCGTACCTCCGCTTCCGCCAGCGCCGGACGGCGGACGGGACCGTCACCAAGCAGGCGGTGCAGGTCCTGTACACCCGGGCCCGGGAAGTCCGCCGCGGCGGCGAGCCTTCGCTGTACCGCTGCTTTGCCACCCGCAAGGAGAAGGCCGGCTTCGACTTCGGCCGCGACCAGCCGATGCCCTGGTCCGTCGCTGCCATCCCCGATCCCCGGGTCCGGGCCCTGGTGCGCCGGTTCGCGGATGCCGAACCGGACCGGGAGATCCGCTTCCGCCGTCACGTCGCCATGGATCCGGAGGGCATCTTCCTCTCCGTCGACATTCCCCCCACCGCGCCCCATCCCGAGGGGGCCTATTGGCTGGAGGTGAAGGCCCGCGACGACCTCGAAGAACTCCGCGCCGTGACGGACTACATTGCCTGGAAGCTGCCGGTGCGTGCCACCACGCAGAGCAAGTGCGACGCAATGCGGCAGGATGGGGGTGTTCCCGCGGAGGCGCAGGGCCGCGGAGACGCAGAGAGCGCGGCAGGACTGCCTCCAGGGCACACGTAGGGCATGGCTGGGATCGCGCGTCTCGGCATGGGAGACAGGCGGAATGAGTGCGGATCGCAGGAACCGGGTCTTTGTGAGCTACTCGCACGAGGACCTGCCGCTGGTCGAGCCGGTGGTCGCGATTCTGCAGGGGATCGCGGACGTTCTCTGGGACCAGACGTTCCGCTACGGGCAGGGGTTTCATCGGCAGATCGAGCTGTATATCGCACACGCTCATGCCTTTGTGCCGGTGGTCACGGCGGCCTCGGCTTCGCGTGGCTGGGTGCACCAGGAGATCGGCTTCGCGATGGCCCACAACATCCCCTTTCTGCCCATCGCCGTCGGTCCCGATGCCTTGCCCGGGGAGATGATCCAGAGCATCCACGCCATCCGGGTGCCCGAGGCGACACCGGAGGCCTGCCGCCGCATCGTCGGCGAGCAATTCACGGCGGCGGTGCTCGAGAACCTGGTGGCTGACTACGAAGACCCGGAACGAGCCCTGTACCAGTGCGCCCGGGAGACCGAGGACCGCGCCCGGCTGCTGGTGGAGTACTGCCGGGAGGTCCGCCGGTTGAACCGTTTCGGGATGGTCCGGCAGGCTGGTGCCCTGACCTCCTTTCACATCCCCCGCGAGCCGCTCCTGCACCCGACCTGGGTGAAACGTTTCGGGCCGAACCACCCACGCAGCCGGCATCACTGCACCTGGCAGCGCAAGGAGAGACTCGCCTTTGACGAGCACGCGCGGGGAGCGGGTTTCAAGCTGATCATCAACCCCACCCTCACCTACGAGGACTACGGGCCGGAAGCCCGACGGGTGCGCATCCAGTGGCTGCTACGGTTCCTGAAGGCCAACGACGAGTTCCCGAACGGGTACATCGTCACGGATCCCTGCCAGCAGGTCGAAAAGAGCACGACCATCATCGGGGACTGGTTCACCGCTGAGGCGGTCAGCGCCGCCATCGGCAGGGGCTACCGGCACACCATCTTCACCCGCCATGCTCCCACCGTGATGGCCGCGGCCGATGAATTCGATCAGGAATTCGAGAGCCTGCTGAAACCCGGTTGGACCCTGGAAAACTGCCGTCAGAAGACCATCGAGGAACTCGAAGCCCTCCTCGACAGCCTCGGAGGCCCGGTCGTCTTTGCCTGAAGCACTCCGGGGCCGGCGTGGCGGTGAGGCCTGGTCCTCGCGAGCTTCCCGGCGTTGGCTGAGGCAGTACGCGGGAGACCTCTTCCTGGACGACCTCACGTCAGAAGCTGTAGCGGACACCGGCGTAGGCGTTGGTGTTGTCCTGGAACTGTCCGAAGAAGGTGTGCCGGTCGCTGCCGAGGAAGAGGTTGCCCCCGGCCTCGACGCCGAGGCGGTCGTTGACCTTGTAGTGGACGCGCGGGCGCAGGTAGGCGTCCGCGTCCGAGGGGGACCAGTAGGCGAACAGGCTGAGGGTGAGGTTCTGGCTCAGGAGGAGCTTGGTCAGGCGCAGCGTGAGCACGTGCCGGTCGCGGTCGGCGGCGGGGAAGCCGGCGGGTTGGCTGCGGTCGTAGGCGCCGTAGTCTTCCATCAGCTCCAGGTAATACTGCGCCCCCGCGGTGAGGTCCCGGGCGATCTCCTGTTCGTAACCCGCCAGGAAGCGCCACTGGCTGTTGGGCGCCAGCCAGTCGTCCCCGTCCCGATCGTCCCTGGAGTCGTAGTACCCCATCTCGATGTGCCCGATGCCACGCCCCACGGTGCCGCGGACGCTGGCGCCGACCACGGACAGGTCGGGAAAGGCCGCACGACGGTTCGCGGGGCGAAACCCGACCGGGTCCTTCCAGAAGCCGTGGTAACCGTACAGCGCCAGTTCGTAGCCCCGGAGGACCCGGTACAACCGCAGGGCCAGTTCGTCGTCCCGGAACCACTCGTCCGGACGGTCCAGGCGCATGTGGGTCTCCCTGCCGACGGGGCGGTTGGCGAAGGGGTTCCATTGGGAGATGCGGCGGTTGTCCGGAAAACGGTTGGCGTCGAAGCGGGGGGTGTAGACCACATCGAGGTTTGCCAGGTCGCTGAACAGGGAGATTTTGACGGCGTCCGAGGGGGCCTTGAGGTATTCCTGGTCCCGGCCGATGAAGAAGGCATTCCAGTCCTTGGGGAAGAGGTCATTGACGAAGAGCAGATCCCCGGTACCCCAGGTCAGGATCTGGCGTCCCACCTTGACATCGGCGACGTGGGCCGGCGTGAACGATACGACGGCCTCGCGCAGGTCCAGCCATCCTTCGCCCTTTTCGAGGCGAATGCCGTGGTCCGCCGCAATGTCATCGAAGAGGAAGTCGCCCGTCACTTCGAGCAGCGCCGGGCCGATTTCGGCCTCGTACTCCAGCTGCAGACGCGTCTCGGCGAGGCTGCGGCTCTCCTCCCGGCGGTCGGCCCCCAGGCGGTACCCCATCCGCCCCTCGACAAACCCGTGCAGCAGGGAGGTGTCGCGCAGGTCCTCCCAGGCCGCCAGCGCCAGCCGGGAAAGGGTCGCTTCCGAATGCTCCTCCCCCGCCCCCCGTGCGACGCCGCCGCCGGCCAGGGGCAAAAGGACCGCCAGAAGACAGTGTCCCGGCAGGAGCCATCTTCCCCGCGGTCTCACCGACGGCCGGCGCCCCCAAGCCAAAGGGTCGTTGCCCGCGCAGGAAGGACACACATGCGCGGTTCGTGGACGGTGGACGGTCGGTTCCATGTCTGCCGGTTCCTCCTTGTGCGCTCGTGACAGAGACGCAAACGTCCTTGCAACGTCTGCTCGGAACACCCGCGGAACCGCACGCTCCGGGTGAATCCCAGTATACGCCACGAGCCGATTGGCACAATCCGGAAAAGAGTCGCGCTCGGCTCGCGCGACCTACAGTAGGCGCCACGAGCCGAGTGGCGCAGTCCGGGAAAGAGTCGCGCTCGGCTCGCGCGACCTACTGGCGCTCGAGTTCCGTGCCGCGGCCTTCAGCGGCTGCGCAGGTATTGCCTCGGGGCCCGCCTGAGGTAGCGTTCGCTGAAGATGTCCTCGGGCAGTCCGACGTCATAGGCAACGTCGCTGTATTCCGTGATGGTAGATCCTCCGGTGCCGAGATTGCTCATCTTTGCCCTGGTCACCGTGGGGTGATCCTGGATCATGCTGGTTTCCAGGGCCTCGTAGACACGGTAGATCTTGCCGCCGCGGTCGTAGTACTCGGCCTTGACCGGCAGGGAGGTTTTGCGGTCGACCCAGGTGGTGTAGTGGCTGAACTCGACCAGGGTCGGGTCCTTGGGGGTGTTTCTCAGCACGTAGGCTGTTTCGGTGGTCTCCACGAGCTCGTGTTCGTCCTCCTGCGGTCTGCGTCCGGAGACATCCTCGTAGAAGAAGTCGGAGCCGACGAAGCTCGTGCGTTCGTCGCTGGCGGCGATCCGCTTGACCAGGTCCAGGGCGGGGAGGTAGAGCCAGCGGTCGTCGTCGCGGTCGAGGTGTTTCCAGACCATGAAGGCCATCTTGCCGACGTCCGCCGGCCGGTGGAAGTAGACATAGAACTTCTGTTCGCCGCAGTGTTCGTCGCCGCTGTTTCCCGGGGGCACGTCATCGCGTCGGAGGATGGTCATCTGGCGTTCGCGGACCTGGCCTCCGGCATCGGTGATGGCCATGCGGACGGTGGCGCGTCCGTCGCTGCCCTGGTAGTAGGCTGCCCGATTGGCGCGGGCGACGATCTCCTCGGCGCTGGGGGACTGCGCCCGGACGGCGCAGGCGAACAGGCCTGCCGCCGCGCCGGCGAGGGAAAACCGCAGAGCCATTGGGATCAGAGGGTGCGTGAGTCTCATCGCGGAATCTCCTGTTTTCGTGTTTGCCGCCTGGAACTCCACCGGCACAACCCCACCAGCAGGATGACGGCGGCGATGCTGTAGGCCGTGAGGGAGGTCCACCCCAGGTTCAGGAAGCGATAGACGCTGATCACCACGAGTGCCACGGCCGCGGCGGCCGAGACCGCGCAGGTGACGCAGTTGCAGGTGAAACAGGCCGCCCGGCCCTCGGGGAAGAGTTGTCTCTCGAGCAGGCGCATGAGGGCAGGCAGGATCAGCAGCGTGGTCATTCCGGCCACCACCAGGATCGTGGCCATGAGCATGCCCACCGTCTTGTAGGGCACCAGGGAGGCGAACAGCAGCGGCAGGAAGCCCACCGCGATGACCACGATGTTGCGCCAGATCGCCCGGGCCGGCTCCCCGAATACCGCCCCGACAGCCATCTCCCAGTTCCCGTGTTTCTCCCGCAGGGCCCGGCTGTGTTCGAGGAAGTGAATGGCAAAGTCCACCGCCAGCCCCAGGGAGAGGGAGGACAGCACGGCAACGGGCATGTCGTAGTCCTTGCCCACCAGACCCACGGCCCCGTAGGTCACGACGATGGTGAGGCTGAGGGGCAGCATGCACAGAAAGCCCCAGATGGCCGAACGGAACAGGACCGTCATCATCAGAAACACCACCAGAAAACTGCCCAGGAGAGCACTGAGCATGCCCTGCACCATCTTCTGCTGCCAGACCACGTTGATGTAGGTGAGCCCGAACCAGCGGTGCGTCAAGGGGACCGGGGGCGGATTCTCCCGGATGAAGGCATCGACGAGGCGCACCACCTCGTCCATGTCGCGGTTGTCGCCGCTGCGCAACTGCAGCCACAGGACGGTGCCGCGGTAGTCGGTTCGGACGAAGTGCCAGAGGTCATGGGGGCGGTGGCTGCTCTGGTAGGTGATCAGGCACTGGGCGACGGCGGCGGCGCTGTCGGGGATGCGAAGATACTCCTCCTGGCCCTCGAAGAGTTCGCGGTGGACGGTTCGGACCACGTCCGCCAGGGAGTTGGATTTGCCGACGACGTCGGAGGCGGCGAGGGTTTCCTGGAGGCGGATGAGGTAGCGCAGCACATCCGGGTCCTTGAACACCTCGCGTCTCTGCAGCTCCTGTTCCACGAACAGCAGTGCCTCATCCCAGGCATCGAGGCGATCGTCGGGGGCTGCGTCGAGCAGTCCCTCGGCCCGGTCGCGGAGGCCGTTGAGGGGGTCGGGGCCGGTGACGGCGCGGGCCTCGGCCGACAGCCGGTCGAACACCTCCGCGAGGCCCGCGGGAGCCCCTTCCTCCCCGGCCAGTTCGTCGCGACGGGACAGCAGTCGTGCGGCGAATTCGTCGCCCAGATCCTGCGTTGCGTCGGTCCCCTCCCCTGCCTCGAAGGCCAGGTACGCCATGTACGTGCCGCCGAAGTGCTCGTTCAGGACGCGGTCCGCCACCCGGATGGGATGGGAGGAGGAGAACCAGCGCGTGGGATTGTCGTTGATGCGGATGCGGGTGATGCCATGGACGGCAACGGCGGAGACCAGAACCATCGCCACCACGATGCTCCAGGCACGATGGTAGGTGAAACCGCTCAGCCGCCGCAGAAGAATCGCCAGGGGCCCGCCGGACTCCGTCGCGACGTGGTGGGTACCGAAATCGGCCAGTTTTTCCTCCGGAATCAAGGTCACGAACGCGGGAATGAAGGTCACCGTCAGAGCCCACGCCACCATGATTCCAAAGGCCGAAAAGAGCCCGAACACCTGCACCGGCGGGATGGGGGTCAGGGCCAGCGAGGCAAAGCCGGCCACGGTGGTCAGGGAGGTGTAGAGCATGGCCATGAAGAGGCTTCCCATGACGCTGCGTACGGTCTGCACCCGGTCCCGGGTCTGCTGGTACCGATCGAAGAACATGGAGAGGATGTGTACGGCATCCAGCACGGCGATGGGCATCAGGAAGATCGGGATCATGGAACTCATGATGTGGATGGTATTGCCGGTCATCACCAGCAGCCCCATGGTCCAGATCACCGAGACAAGGGCGACGACGAGGGGCGAGAGAATGAGGGCCAGTTTGCGGAAGAACGCCAGCAGGAGCAGGAAGATCACCAGCATGGCCAGGGGGGCGCTGACGCTCATCTGCCGGAACATCTCGACCCCGAAGGTGTCCTCGGCAACCGGCAGCCCCGTGATCAGGAAGCGGTCCTCGCCGTCGAACCGGGCGGTCTGCTCCCGGAGCGCGGAGTAGACCCGGTAGCTCAGGTGCTTCGAGGTCAGGGGCAGGTAGATGCAGAGCGCCTGACCGTCCTCCGATACCAGGGTTCCGTCGAGGAAGGGCAAGCGCTTGGCTTTCCGCCGGATGGCGCGCGCCTCTTCCGCGGTAGCCGGCGGACGGGGCATGAGCCATTCGAAGCGCACCACGCCGGGGCCGCCCGGCTCGATGTTGTCCACCGTCGAGGGCGCCAGGAGGTCCACCTCGACGACGCCCTCCACCACCCCGGTGGCCGCATCGGTCCAGCGCAGCGTCCGCGCGAATTCCACCAGTTCGTAGACCCGGCCGAGGGAGTCGACGTTGAACACCCCGTCGGGATGTGCCTCGTTCACCACCCCCACCACCACCATGTCGTGCAGGCCGTAGGCTTCCTTCATGCGGTTGTGGAACACCCGCACACCCTCGCTCCGCGCCAGCATGTTCTCGGGGTCCGTATCGACCTTGACTCCGGGCAGCCAGGGCACGAGACGCGGAGCGATGGAAGGCAGTCCGGCGCCCAGAACGAAGAACAGCGAGATGGCCGCCATCCAGCCGACCACCAGCCGGGGGTGGCTGAGGGACCATTCCGTAAGCCATAGACCGAACCGTTTCATTGTATCTCCTGCGATCGGCGCCGGACCGACGTCCGCTGACCGGCGGGTCCTCGCCGCTCCCGCCCGCGCACGTCAGTTCCGCACCACCAGCGCCGCCAACATGGCGTGCCCGTCCTGCGCGACGCTGCCATCCATGCCCCTGGCGAGGGTCCCGCCCAACAGCTTCCCCATCTGCCCCACGTTCATCCGCGAAATATACACGTTCCCATCCGCTTGCACGCAACGTTCTGCCCGCTCGGATGCCGCGCGGGCAATCCGCGATCGGTCCATCCGGGGAGGGATCGGGAGACGGCCGGTGCGCCGTCCCACGTGGACTGAGGCCTTGCGATTCCGGGAAAAACCACTTGAATCCAAGACCGTTTTCGGGTATTATTGAAAATGGCAGTGTGCGGACGGGGCGTCCGCCGTGTCTGCCGGTTCGCTCCCATGCAGGAACAGGAGTGCCCGACCCATGTCCACCCTCCTCAGACCAAGGTCCCGCCGCTTCACCCTCATCGAACTCCTCGTCGTCATCGCCATCATCGCCATCCTGGCCGCCATGCTCCTCCCCGCCCTGAGCAAGGCCCGGGCCAAGGCGCGGCAGGCTTCCTGCGTCTCAAACCTCAAGCAGATGGGACTGGCGAACTTCATGTACATGCAGGACAACGACGGGCGCGTGGTCATCGGCTGGTACTCAACGACCACCTACCCCAGCATCACCGCACGGCACTGGAATGACCGCCTGTCGCCCTACTACTCGGATGACCATCTGCGCCGCTGTCCAGCCAACGCCACGGACGGAACGGACTGCTACGGCATCTACACCCAGGTGGACGACACAAACCTCGACAGCCGCGTCCCGGTGCCTTCCGGCACGGTGCTCATGGCCGACAATACCCAGCTCAGCAACGCCTGGCCCATGAACACCACCCCCGTCACGGCCTTCGTCCGTAGCGGCAACGGGCACTGGGAACTCACCTACTGCACCCAGTACACCTCCAACACCGCCTACACGTCCGGCACCGCCCCCCGCGTCATCAATCCCTGGGTACATGACCCCCAGGTCAACCTCCTCTTCTGCGACGGCCATGTCGAAGGCCGCAACGCCACCTCCGCCTGGGGACCCCATACCTACGGGGCGGCAGGCAACATCTGGGACAACAAGTAGCCCCCCCCCCCAGAGATGCCCGGCCCCCATGACCGGGCGGCAGCGACCCAACGGGCGACGGTGACTGCCAGCCGTCGCCCGCCTCTTTCCCCCCCCTCTACCCCCTTCCCTCCTCCCCCTCCGAAACGGGTTCTCTGCATCTCCCAAATAAGTCTCGATAAGTATCGTGAATCATTGCGAATGAAACGATTCCACTATTCTAAGAAAAATCTTCTCCGGGGCTGTTCCGGGCCTTGAATCCGGTTTCGGCGTCGAGTACAATGCGAATAGGAAAGGCCGGCGTGCCGGCGGGTGCGTGGGTCTGTGTTCGGCAAATGTGTGTGGTGGTCAGGGCAAGAGGAGTCAGGCACCTATGCATGCACGGAGTTGCGTTCGTCCCCGTCGGTTTACGCTGATCGAACTTCTCGTCGTCATCGCCATCATCGCCATTCTGGCCGCCATGCTTCTCCCCGCCCTGAGCAAGGCCCGGGCCAAGGCGCGGCAGGCCTCCTGCGTCTCGAACCTCAAGCAGATGGGACTGGCGAATTTCATGTACATGCAGGACAACGACGGGCGGGTCGTCGTCGGCTGGTACGCCACCACCACCTATCCCGGCCTCACCAACGCCCAGAGGCACTGGAACTCGCGTCTGTCGCCCTACTACTCGGATGGCAATCTGCGTCGCTGCCCCAGCAATGCCACGGACGGGACGGACTGCTACGGCATCTACAACCCGGTGGCGAACCAGAACCTGGACAGCCGGGTCCCGGTGCCTTCCGGTACGGTGCTGATGGCGGACAACACCCAGATCAGCAACGCCGACTTCGTGACTCCGGTGACCACGTTCACCCGTAGTGGCAACGGACACTGGGAACTCAACTACTGCCGCGGCTACACCAACAACAACCCCAATACCACCACCAACAAGCGGCCGATGAATCCCTGGGTCCACGATCCCCAGGTCAACCTCCTCTTCTGCGACGGCCATGTCGAGGGCCGTAACTCCACTGCCGCCTGGGGGCCCTACACCTACGGCGCCGCCGGCAATATCTGGGACAACAAGTAGAACGCCGGAGAGATGCCCGACGCCCCCATGACCGGGCGGCAGCGACCCAGCGGGCGACGGAGACGATCCTCCGTCGCTCTTTTCCTTTCCCTTCAGGTGAGTTCGTTCTGGAAGAACTCGATCAGCTCGCCGGCCGGGCCGCGGCAGAAGGCGATGCGGACGGGGGTTTCCCGGGGCTGACTCGGGATGACGACATCCTTGGGCTGCACCGTGACCTCGGCGCCCGCGGCAACCGCCTGGGCCAGGGCGGCATCGCAGTGCTCGGTGCGGAAGGCGAGGTGAAGGACTCTCTCGGGGCCGCCCGCCCCCTCCTGGCCGCCCGCAAAGATCTCGACGTAGTTGCCGTTGCCGGCGTCCATCAGGGCAGCGCGCTTGTCGCCCTCCCCCCACCAGGCCTTGGCCGTGAACCCCAGACCATCCCGGTAGAAGGCCATCACGCGATCGAAGTCCGTCACCTTCAACGCCGCGTGATGAAAACCGTTGACCCATCGCTTTGCCGACATCGAACACCTCCTCAGCAACCCGTTCCGGCACCACGCCGGGCCCATGGGGCACGATCCGCCATACAGCGGCCCTGGGCCAGGACCCATAAGAAACACCGGGAAGCGAAAACCGCAAGGAACCCGACACCCCGCTGTATCCCACTCTGCGGGCCGCCCCCCCCTGTTTTCCGGACAGCCGCTGCCACGCCCCTGGCCGGAAAACACTCGTCCGGCCGTCCCCGCGCGCCCCCTGCTGCTGAATCCCAGAACTCACTGGCACGCGCAAGGGGAACGCCCCATCCCGCAGCGTTCCCGCCGGCGTCGGTCGTCCCGCGCCGTACCTGGGTCGGTTCGGCATACCGCCGAGGACCTGTCTGCGTGCGACGCACAGGCAGGCGGCGGGCTCCAGCGCCTTTCCCGCGGGGGTTCCGGGGCTCCCCGGCCGCCGGAGCCGATCCTCCGGGGCGGGGGTGCGACGGGTGCCGCATTCACCCAGGCTGTGTCCCGTCGCGGTGCGCGTTCAGGTATGCGACGATGCGGCCGGCGAGTTTGAGGCCGAGCCCGGGGACGGCGGCGGCGATGGTTTCCGGGCTGGCATCGCGGACATTCTGTGCCGATCCCAGTGTCCGCAGCAATTCGGCACATCGTTTCGCCCCGATTCCGGGGATTTCATAGAGGACCGAGTTGGCGATGCGGCGGCGGCGGAGGGAACGGTGGTAGGCGTTGGCGAAGCGGTGCGCCTCGTCGCGTACGGCCTGAAGCAGTTTCAGGCCCGGGTGGTGCCGCGGCAGGGTCAGCGGCTCAGCCCCTCCGGCCAGGAAGATCTCCTCCTGCCTCTTGGCCAGGCCCAGGACGGTGGTGGACGGCACCCCGGCTTCGGCGAGGGCTTCGAGGGCGGCCGCAAGCTGTCCCCTGCCCCCGTCCACGACGACGAGGTCCGGCAGGGGGCGCTGCTCCCGGACGAGCCGTGTGTAGCGTCGGTGCACGGCCTCGTGCATCATGGCGGCATCGTCGGGGCCGCGGGTCGCCCGGATGCGGAAACGACGATAGTCGGCGGAGGACGGGCGTCCCTCCCGGAAACACACCATGCTGGCCACCGCCAGACGGCCGCTGATGTTGGAGATGTCGAAGCACTCGATGACCTTGGGTTCCCTGGCGAGCCCGAGTGCCCGGGCCAGCATTTGCACGGCATCCCGATCCGGCCGTCGGACGGCATCGAGGGTGGTCCGGCCGAAAGCGCGGTTGGGTTGCGAGACGGCACGCAGGTTCCCGATCACATCGCGCAGTTCGGCGGCACGCTCGAACTGCTGGTCGGCAGCGGCCTGTTCCATGACCTGCCGCAGCTCGCCGACGAGTTGCCGGGAGTCTCCTCTGAGTACGTCGAGGGCCTGTTCGAGGTGTTTCCCGTACTCTTCCGGGGTGACGCTCCCCCGACACGGGCAGAGGCAGTCCCGGATGATCGGGTCCAGGCAATGCTTCAGGGCGTCGGGGCCCGGTTCCCGGACGGCGCAGGAGCGGAGGCCGAACCTGCGGCAGAGAAAGGCCACCGTCTGCCGCAGGACCCCCGCCCGGGGAAAGGGCCCGAAGTAGATTCGGCCGTCCTCCTTGCGGAGACGGACGAGTTGGAGGCGCGGGAAGCTCTCGGCGGGGTCGACGCAGATGTGGAGAAAGCGCTTGTCGTCGCGCAGTTCGACGTTGTAACGGGGATGATACTGCTTGATCAGGCGCGATTCGAGCAGCAACGCTTCCGCTTCCGTGGCGGTGACCATGGTCTCGTACTGCCCGATGCTGTGGATCAGGGCCCGCAGCTTGGGGTCGGCCTGGCGGGCGCGGGAGGGTTGGAAGTAGGAAGCAAGGCGTTTGCGCAGAGAGGTGGCCTTGCCTACGTAGATCACCTCCCCGGCGGCGTTGCGGAAGATGTAGACGCCGGGTCGGTTGGGGACATCCTGCGCGGCGAAGGGCACGGACATGGCAGCCTTGTTTCCTTCCCCCGATGGGACGGCCGGCATCGTGATCGGTCTCGTATCCTTCCGCAGCGCCCGGGGCCTCGCGGGCATTGGCCGCGGGACGCGGCCGTTCCCGTCGCTGCACCACGTCCGCAGCGCCCGGGGTCGTCAGCGGGTCCTGGCGCTGCTGTAGTGTTCGAGGTCGTAGCGGATCACTCGTTCCGGCATGGGGATGCGGTCGAGGTCCACGCGGGATTCCGCGAAGAACCTCTCGGCCAGGGTGTCGTGGAACTCCGAGAAGATCACGACTCTGCGGATGCCCGCGGCGACGAGCGCCTTGGCGCAGGCGGTGCAGGGCATGTTCGTGACATAGGCCGTGGCCCCGGCGAGTACGACGCCATGGCGTGTGGCCTGGCAGATGGCGTTGATCTCGGCGTGGTTGGTTCTGACGCAATGGTCGTTGACGACGAGGCAGCCGTCCGTGTAACAGTGCGGAGCGCCGGGCAGCGAACCGTTGTACCCGGTCGCCAGCACGAAACGGTCCCGCACCAGCACACAGCCACAATGCATCCGCGGACAGGTGGCCCGTTCCGAAGCCAGCATGGCCAGTTTCAGGAAGTACTCATCCCAGGTGGGACGGGTCCACGTCTGCGCCCCGGGATGGAACTGGACAACGGCTTCACAATCCGGCATGCACGCATCTCCTGCCGCCGCAGCAGGGCTTCCGCGGGGGGTCGGCGGGGGTCAGGACCGGTGCGGCTCCGTGCCGGTCCTGCGCCGGTGGTGGTGGTGGCCGTGCTTCAGGCGCCCACGTTTTCGGTGAAGGCGACCTCGGTATCCTCGTCTTCCGGGGCAGGTTCTTCCGCCTCGACTTCTTCGATTTCGGCCTGGCTCAGGGAGGGTCCGCGGTGTTCCTGGATTCGTTCGAGGCGCTTGCGGAGCTGGCGTTCCAGCTTCTCGAAGACCACATCGATGGAGGTCTGCGGGGCATCGGTCCTGCCGCTGGCATTGAGTGTCATGTTCTTGCCGAGGATGTGGCCTTCCGCGATGCAGCGTCCGCGTTCCTCGCTCACGACGAGTCGGGCCGAAGTGAGCTTGCCGTACTCTTCTTCGAAGCGATTGAACTTGGCCACCGCGTACTCGCGCAGGCTGCCGTCGACCTCGAAGTGGCGTCCGCTGACGATGGTCTCCATGGTCATTCCTTTCCGTCCTGCCGTTGCCGTCCCGGGTCCCGTGCCCGGGGTCAGGCCGTGAAGAGGGGCCCCAGGTACACCCGTCGGGCCTGTTCGTCGTTGATCAGGTAGTCACTGTCTCCGTGGACGAGGATCTTGCCGTCATGGATCAGGTAGGCCCGGTCCACGACGGCAAGGGTTTCGCGCACCTGGTGGTCCGTCACCAGAATGCCCAGTCCCCGGTCGCGCAGTTGGGCGATGATCTTCTGGACTTCGTAGACGTTGATGGGGTCGACGCCGCTGAAGGGTTCATCGAGAAGGATGAAGCTGGGGCCGGTGGCCAGGGCCCGGGTGATCTCCAGCCTGCGTCGTTCGCCGCCGCTCAGGGTCATGGCCTTCTGCGTGGCCAGGGATTCGAGCTGGAGTTCGCAGAGGAGGTCTTCGAGGCGTGCCCGGCGTTGCTCCCGGGTCAGATCGAGAGTCTGCAGGACGGCCATGATGTTGTCCTTCACGGAGAGCTTGCGGAAGACAGACGGCTCCTGGGAGAGATAGCCCATGCCCAGACGGGCGCGCTCGAACATCGCCAGGGAGCTGACGTCCTTCCCTCGGAAGCAGATCCTCCCCGCCAGGGGCCGGACCATGCCCACGATCATGTAGAAGGTCGTGGTCTTGCCGGCGCCGTTGGGCCCCAGCAGGCCCACCACCTCGCCGGCGTTGACCGTCAACGAAACCATGTCCACGACGCGGCGCCCGCGATAGGCCTTGACGAGGTCGTGGGTTTCGAGCAGGGCTTCGCCGGCAGTCATGGGGTTTTCTTCTCCTTGTCGTTCCCACCTGTCGGCCCGAAGAGACCGCCCCCCTTGCCGGCCTTGCCCTCGGGAATCAGGAACTCGATCTGCATGTTTTCCCCCTCGGCCTTGAACTGTTCTTTGGCGCGGTAGTAGAGGATGCGGTCGGCGCCCTTGGTGACGAAGCCCTGTTGCGTCTCCTGCAACTGGGGGTCCTCGGTCAGGGTGACGGTTTCGTCGCTGACATCGTAGACCGCCCTGCCGGCCGTCGCCTGCTTGCCGGTGCCGAGTTCCTTGATGACCACGTGTCCCGCGGCCTCGATGCGGCGGACGCTGTTCTCGGCAGTCAGATAGACCGACATGGCGTCGGCCGTGAGCAGCACCTGGGAGTCGGTGACCGTGACGTCCTTTTCGAACAGGGCCACACGGTCGTTGAAGTCGTACAGAACGCTCTTGGCGTGGATGACGAGCCGACTGCCCGAGGGGGTCTGGATCACGGTGCCCCCGGGCGCGGGATCGGTCTTGGAAGCGGCTTCCTCGGCAGTCACACAGAGGGGTGCGGCCCACACCGCCGTCAGGGCCGCCCAGCGCATGAACCTTGACCAACTCATCACTTCATTGGACCCGCATCTGTCTAGGTGGTTCATCGCCTGTACTCCGTCTGCCGGCCTCGCCTGTGCGAGGCGGGTTTCCGTCCCGTTACCGAGGCAACGCACCGTTGCCGTCGGGGTCCCGTGCCGGGTGCAGCGGCTCGTTTCCCCGGCCGGGCAGGAGAGCCTTGCCGCCTTGAGACATCACGGTCATGGCGGTCCGGTCGCGGATGCGAAGGCGCCTTTCCGTGAGCAATACATCGTAGCCGACACCGTCGATCGTGAGTTCCCTGCCCTCGACGTGCACGGGTGCATCGCTCTCGATCACCCCGCTGCCCTGCCGGTAGGTGCAGTTCGGGGAACGGATGGTGATGCTCTGCCCGCCCTCGGAGAACAGCACCAGGACCACGTTTTCGAGGGCATAGACCCCGGCGCGGATGACCGCATGATCCCCGGCCAGTTCCCAGCGCGAACCGCCCTCCCCCTGGCTCTGGGTCCGGAAATGCCCGAGGGTGATGGCCCCGCTCTGCGGCAGGTCGAAGGGCCCGCTCCTGGCAGCCGGGACCCCGAGCGCAAGGCCCAGGACCGTCACCCCAAGAAGGGCGCAGGCGCTGCCGGCATGGCGTTGGTTTCGGGCTTCAGCCCACATATCGCGCCACCACGTTTTCCCACGCGCCCTGTTGTCTGAGCAGCCACTCCGCCACTTCGCGGACGGCCCCCTCTCCGCCGCGGGCCCTGGTGGTGAAGTGCGCCCGGGCACGGACTTCCTCGGCGGCATCCGCGACGGCCACGGCCAGCCCCGCTCGCCGCATGGCGGGCAGGTCGATGAGGTCGTCGCCGACGTAGCAGCAGGCGTTGCCCTCGGCGCCCAGTTCCCGCAGGAGTCGTTCCAGTGCCGCGCCCTTGTCATCCCTGGTTTCCAGCACGAAATCCAGGGCCAGTTCCGAGGCGCGCCGGCGATTCGCGGCACTGCTGCGGCCGCTGAGAATGCCCACCCGCAGTCCGGCGGCCTGAAGCAGTTTGATGCCGAGACCATCGCGCACGTTGAAGAACTTGATCTCTTCTTCGCCGCAGCCGTAGCCCGTCCGCGCGTCGGTCAGGACCCCGTCCACGTCCAGAACCACGATGCGGATCCGACTAGCTTTCCCGGGCAAGTTCATGGATGCTCCTGAACAGGCGCAGCAGGG
This sequence comes from Lentisphaeria bacterium, assembly GCA_016935045.1. Lineage (GTDB taxonomy): Bacteria > Verrucomicrobiota > Lentisphaeria > Oligosphaerales > JAFGRS01 > JAFGRS01. Next base: position 15,752 of record JAFGRS010000636.1, read on the forward strand.
GACCCACGGCCTCGATGGGCAGCGAATTCGCGGCATCGCTGAGAGCGTGGTCCGGGTCGGGATGCACTTCGAGGAAGAGACCGTCCACGCCGATCGCGGCGGCGGCGCGCGCCAGAGGTGCGACGTACTGGCGCTGACCTCCCGACGCCTGCCCGAGGCCCCCCGGCAACTGCACGGAATGGGTGGCGTCGAAGACCACGGGGACCCCCAGCCCGGCCATGATGACGAGGGAACGCATGTCGACGACCAGATTGTGGTATCCGAAGGTCGTGCCGCGTTCGGTCAGGATGACATGGGGGTTTCCGGCGCCGCGGACCTTGTGGACCGCATGCCTCATATCCTCCGGGGCGAGGAACTGGCCCTTCTTGATGTTCACGGGTTTGCCGGTTTCGGCGGCGGCCAGGAGGAGGTCGGTCTGGCGGCACAGGAAGGCGGGGATCTGGAGGATGTCCACCACCGCGGCGGCCGGGCGGGCCTGTTCCGGCAGGTGGATGTCCGTGAGCACGGGGACCCCGAACTCTTCCCTGACGGCGGCCAACAGGCGCAGACCGTCATCGAGTCCGGGACCCCGGGGAGAACCGGCACTGGTGCGGTTCGCCTTGTCGAAGCTGGCCTTGAACACGTAGGGCAGGCCAAGGTCGGCGCACAGGGCGCCAAGATCGCCTGCCACCCGACGGCAGACTTCCAGGGACTCGGCCATGCAGGGACCGGCGATGATGACGGGCCGGGGCCCGCCAAACGCCACTCCCGGTGCGCAGACCACCGACTTGCGTGGAGTCGTACCCATGGCTCACTCCAGTCCCTGGACCCGCAGCAGGTGTTCCACCCGGGCAACGTCGTCGGGGACATCCACGCCGACGGAGACCACATCGGCCAGCAGAACGGCAATGCGCACCCCGTGGTCCAGGGCCCGCAGCTGTTCGAGCATCTCGCACCCTTCGAGGGGAGAACGGGGCCAGGTCACGAAGCGTTCGAGGAAGGCCCGGGTGTAGCCGTACAGCCCCCAGTGCAACAGCGGCTCCACCGCTACGCCGCCCTGCCGGCAGTAGGGGATCCGGCCGCGGCTGAAGTAGAGTGCAAAGCCATCGCCGCCGCGCACGACCTTCACCGCATTGGGATCGTCGGGGTCCCTGCCCGTGAGGGCAAAGGGGACAGCCGCGGTGGCCATTTCGACACCGGTGCCGCGCAGGTGCCGGACCAGTCGGCTGAGCACCTCGGGGGGGACCAGGGGCTCGTCGCCCTGGACATTGATGACGAGTTCCGCGTCCGTGTCGCGGACGGCTTCGGCGATCCGGTCGGTGCCGGTCGCGTGATCGCTGCGGGTCATCACCGCGCGGCCGCCGAAGCCGCGGACCGTGGCGAGGATACGCTCGTCGTCGGTGGCCACGAGGACGTCGTCGATATCGGGGCACGCCGCGGTTCGTTCGAACACGCGCCGGATCATGGGCTTTCCGGCGATGACGGCGAGGGGTTTGCCGGGGAAGCGGCTGCTGGCGTAGCGCGCGGGGATAACGGCGACGGTGCGCGAGCGTTTCATGCTTCGGTCTGCTCCTTGGGGGCTGTGCCATCGTCGGCGCCGGGTTCCCCATCCCGGTCCCCGCGGATGTCGTCCACGAGTTCCTCCGGCGTCACGGTGGCGGTACCCACCTTACCAACGACGATGCCGGCGGCATGATTGGCCAGGTGCGCCGCTTCCTCCGGGGTTGCCGCGGCGGCCAGTGCCAGGGCAAAGATGGCAATCACCGTATCCCCTGCACCGGAGACGTCGAATACCTGTCGTGCCTTGGTGGGGATGTGCAGCGGACGGGAGTGGTGCTGAAACAGGGCCATCCCGTCAGCGCCCAGGGTGATGAGCAGCAACTCCGGTTGCCAGAGCGCCAGCAGTCGCTGCCCGACGTCGAGGAGGGCAAGATCCCGGTCCAGAGGCATGACCCCGGCCTGGTAGTAGCGCCCGGCCAGGGCAAAGGCCTCGGCCCGGTTCGGCGTCAGCAGACGCAGTCCGGGGATGTTGAAGGCATTGGCGGGATGGGGATCGAGGGCCACAGAAACGCCATGCCCGCGGCAAAGCTCGACGATCTCCGCCACGGAGTCCCTGGAGAGAAGGCCCTTGGCGTAGTCCTCGAGCACCAGGGCCTGCACTTCGCCCCGCTCCACACGGGTGCGGAGCGCCCCCAGCAGTTGGTTACGAAAGGCCCCGTCGAGGGGAGACGCGTCCTCGCGGTCGATGCGGGCAACCTGTTGGTTTCCGGCGATCAGGCGTGTCTTGACGGTCGTTCCCCGTCCGGGGACCGTCAGGACCCCGCCGAGGGAGGCGCCGCACTGACGCAGTGCTTCCAGCAGGTTGTCGGCATACCGGTCCTCGCCGACGATGCCGAAGACCGAGGTCCGGCAGCCCATCGCGGTCAGGTTGCGCACCACGTTGGCGGCGCCGCCGGGCGTTGCGGACTCGCGCTGCACCTGGACGACGGGCACCGGCGCCTCCTGGGAAATCCGGGTCGCCCGGCCCCAGATGTAACGGTCCAGCATCAGATCGCCGACCACGCCCAGCCGGCAGTCCGGGAAACGCTGCATCAGGGAAAGCAGGCGATCCGTGCTCATGGGGCGTCGGCCACTTCTCCATAGCGCCGCAGCAGGGCCCTCACCGCACCGTCCATATCCACTCCCGGATACGGCGGTGGGAAAGGCCCCTGTCCGAGGCGGGACAGGATCCTCTGGAAATCCAGCAACTCCTCATGGACGGCCCGGTTTTGGGCCGGTCCCAGGCGGCCGCCATGACGGGCGAGATAGAGGGCGCGCCGATCCAGTTCTCTGGCGATGGTGCGGCGCAGGGCCTGCTCGATGGCCGTGGCCCCCTGCCCTGCCTGGTTTTCCCGGCGCAGGGAGTCCAGCAACTGGGCCACGCGTTGGCGCGACACTTCGTGCTCCCAGACCGCGGCCCGGTGCAGCCGGCGCGGCAGCCAGGTCACGATTCCCACCTCGGCAACCAGGATCAACCCGACCAGCACCTTCCCGAACACCGCCAGGAGTTCGAAACTCCACGTCCTCCCCGCCGCCCCGTGCACACGGTGGAACCGCATCGTCCAGTGGCCAAGGCGCAACTCGTCGCCGCTGCGCAGCGGCAGCGTCTCGGTGGCGGGGACCCCGTTCAGGAACAGGCCGCTCCCCGGCGTGGGGGCAACCTGCGTCACGGGCACACCCCGCACCACCTCCGAACGCAGCACAAACGCAAGGGGAGGAAAGGCCTCGTCCTCGACGCAACACTCGCACTCCGGAGCGCTGCCCACACGCACTTCGTCCCGGGTGAAGTGTCCCATGTCGCCCCGCCCCAGACCATCACGGGCACTCTCCAGGTTGTGACGGATATGGAGTTGGAACGCCACGTCAGACCGCGTCCTTCCCGCGACGCTTCCCGGATGGGCGCCGGGCACGGAACGTCAGACGTTCTCCGGATACCCCCACCAGGATCCTGCAGGGACTGCCATAGGTGCCCTTGAGCAGTTCTTCGGCAAGGGGGTCCTCGATCTCGCGCTCAACGACGCGCCGCAGCTGGCGCGCCCCGTACTCCGGCTTGAACCCCTTGTCAATCAGGTACTCCGTCGCCTCCTTCGACAGGGCGAGGACAATCCCCCGCTCCGACAACCGGCCCTGGACATTGGCGACTTCGAGCGTGACGATGCGGCTGAGGTCGTCACGGCTGAGCTGCCGGAACACGACCACCTCGTCCAACCGATTCAGAAACTCGGGCCGGAAGTGCTTTCTGGCGCTCTCTTCGAGGCGTTCCTTGAGCTGACGGTGTTCCCCGTCGGCGCCGGCGGCCGCGCCGTTGCCGAATCCCATCGAGGCCGGGCGCTGGATGTCCGTCGCCCCGATGTTCGACGTCATCACCACGATGGTGTTGCGGAAGTCCACCTTGTAGCCCACGCTGTCGGTCAACTGTCCCTCTTCGAGAATCTGCAGCAGGATGTTCATCACGTCCGGATGGGCCTTCTCGACTTCGTCAAAGAGCACCACCGAGTAGGATCGCCGCCGCACCCGCTCGGTCAGCTGCCCTCCCTCGCCGTGTCCGATGTACCCGGGCGGCGAGCCGATCAGACGGCTGACGTTGAACTTCTCCATGTACTCCGACATATCCAGACGGATCAGCGCGTCGGCGTCTCCGAACATGTACTCGGCCAGGGCCTTGGCGAGGTAGGTCTTGCCGACCCCCGTGGGGCCGAGAAAGGCAAAGGAACCGATCGGGCGACGCGGATCCTTGAGTTCAGCCCGGGAGCGCCTCAGGGCACGGCAGATCACGCTGACGGCCTCGTCCTGCCCCACGACCCGTTCCCGCACCCGTTCCTCCATGCTCAGCAGGCGCGCCGCCTCACCCTCCTGGATCCTCTGCAGGGGCACCCCGCTCATCTTCGCCACCACGTGGCGGACCGCGTCCACATCGATGGTCACCGCCTGCCCGTTGCGTTCCTTCTCCCAGGCGTCGAGGGTTTCCCTGAGTTTTGCCTTGAGGGACTTTTCCCGATCGCGCAGGGACGCGGCCTCCTCGAACTTCTGGTCGTGGACCGCCGTGACCTTGCACTGTTGGACTTCGTCGATCTCCTTCTCGATACCGCTCAGATCCGGAGGCCGGATCATGGACGCGATGCGGGCCCGCGCGCCGGCCTCGTCGATGACGTCGATCGCCTTGTCCGGGAGGAAGCGTCCGGTGATGTAGCGGTCGGACAGGGCCACGGCCGCGTCGAGGGCCGGGTCCGAATAGCGCACGTGGTGGTGGTCCTCGTACTTGTAGCGCAATCCCCGCAGGATGGCCACGGTCTGCTCGCGGCTGGGAGGCGCGACGAGGATGGACTGGAAGCGGCGTTCCAGGGCGGCATCCTTCTCGATGTTCTTGCGGTATTCGTCCATGGTCGTGGCGCCGACGCACTGGATTTCTCCGCGTGACAGGGCCGGTTTGAGGATGTTGCTCGCGTCCATGGCGCCCTCGGCGCCGCCCGCGCCGACAATGGTATGCAACTCGTCGATGAACAAGATGATGTGGCCCGAACGCCGGATCTCGTCCATGACGGTCTTGATGCGTTCCTCGAACTGACCCCGATACTTGGTTCCGGCGACCATGAGGGGCAGATCCAGGGCGATCACGAGTCGGTCCCGCAGCAGTTCGGGGACATTGTGCTGGATGATCGCCTGTGCCAGGCCCTCGACGATGGCCGTCTTGCCGACTCCCGCCTCGCCGATCAGGACCGGGTTGTTCTTGGTGCGGCGGCAGAGAATCTGGATCACCCGTTCGATCTCGTCCGCCCGCCCGATGACGGGGTCGAGCTTGCCGTTGCGGGCCAGGTCGGTCAGGTCACGGCCGAAGGCCCGCAGGGCCGGCGTCTTCGCCGCTTCCTTGGCCGGCTCGGAGGCTGCCCCTTTGGGTCCCTCGGAGGGCTGGCTCTCGGCGGGAAGGAAGTTGGGATCGAGGGCTTTCATCACCTCGTTGCGCACCGTCTCGGCCTGCACGTTGAGGTTGCGCAGGACCCTGGCGGCCACGCCGTCCCCCTCGCGCAACAGACCAAGAAGCAGGTGTTCCGTGCCGATGTAGTTGTAGTTGAGTGTCTTGGCCTCTTCGGCGGCGAGCGTGATGACGCGCCGCACCCGGGGCGTGAGAGGCGGGTCGCCCTCCTCCTGGATGTCCCCGCTGGGACCGCTGTGCTTCTCCACCTCGAAACGTACCGTCTCGAGGTCCAGACCCATGTTCCGCAGTGCCGTGACGGCGACCCCCTGGCCCAGTTTGATGATGCCCAGGAGGAGGTGCTCCGTGCCCACGTAGTTGTGCCCGAAGTGCTTCGCCTCCCGCTTTGCATAGGCCAGAACCTGCTGGGCCCTCGGCGTGAAATGGTTCATCGCGAACTCGAACTCGTCGTTTCCAGCCATCTTCCTGTCCGTCTTTCCCTGCTCGCGGGCACAACCCCACACAACCGCCCCGGGCCCGCCCGAACTCAACCAGACGCCAGCGCCGCGCGCACATGGGCGGCGCGAATCGCATCCCGCTCGTCCGCGGCCAGATGCCTGCCCACCAGGGCCTGCAGATGGCCGGGCTGGACATCCAGAAACAGACGATTCAGGACCGCGGCGGAAACACTCCGCAGACAACCATACCGCAATCCCATAATCAAGGCGGAAATGCCGCTCAGGGCCTCCTCGGTATTCAGGAAGCCCGCGAACCGTACTATACCATATGCCCGGCCGATGGTGTCATCCAGCCGGACCCTTTCCTCGCGGACGAGCCGCAGACGGTCCTCATTCTCGTGCGTAATAATTTCTTCAACAACGCTTTGCAGCCTTTCTACGATGGCGGTCTCGTCCTCCCCGAGGCTGGACTGATTGGAAACCTGATAGAGGTCCGCGACGGCTTCAGACCCTTCCCCCAGAGCACCCCTCAGGGCGCAGCCCAGTTTTTGCAGTGCTTTGGCGTACCTCTCGATGCGACCGCAGAGGGCGGAAGCCGGCAGGTGCAGCATGACGGAAGCGCGCAGACCGGTACCCAGGTTTGACGGGCAGGAGGTGAGGTAGCCCAGTTCCTCGTCGAAGGCAAAGGCGCAGTCGGCCGCAAGCGCACGCTCCATGCAGCCGGCGAGCCGGGCAACCCGGTCCAGTGCCAGGCCCGGCGCAACGGCCTGGATGCGCAGGTGGTCCTCTTCGTTGACAAGCACGGAGAGATACTGGTTTGGCGCGATGACGACGGCCCGGCCCGGACCCCCGCGACCGAGGCCGGGGCTGATCAGATGGCGTTCCACCAGCAGGTCCCGTTCCACCTCCTGAAGCTCGGCAATCCGGCGCCGTATGCCGCCGCGAAGCATGGGAGACGCCCCGGCCTCCCGCAGGATCTTCCGGCACAGACGCTCGAGGACTTCCGGGGGAGCCTTGACCGGAAACACCTCCCCGGAGAGGTTCCGCGCCAGACGTACACGCGACGATATGGCCACCTGGTCCCATTGCGAGGTGAAGGGGGCCCACAGAGGAGCATGCCGCCGGAGTTGGGTGTAGAGAGGAGCGAAGGACATAAAGAAGATATGGAACTTGGCGCTACGCGCAACTGGGAACTGGGGACCATGGACCATGGACCATGGACCATGGACAATGGACCGTGGACAATGGACCTTTTCAAGCCAGAGACATCAAGCACTTGCCCAGCGTGATGGCCGGCGTGGATGTGAGCAGGGCGGTGTAAGTACCACGTCACACCGCTGATCCATCACCGCTGTCACGTCCCTTTGTGTTGTTTCCGGTCGCCTTCGGTTCCCGGGACGCCGTCGCCGAATGGATGCCAGCCGGCCAGTCCGGCAACGGAACTCGCCCACGCCCACGGCATCTGCCCGTGCCGTCAGCCCTCGGCTGTCGGAGTCCGCAGGGCGGGGCCGCCCGGAGCGGCAGGGCGCCCGGGACCCTAAGGGCCCGCGCGGGAATAACTTCCCATTTTGCTGCAGACGATCCCGGTTCCTGGCAAGGCGTGAGCGCAGCGGGCATACCCGCAGTGGTACGTCCCGAGCGAACAACGCCGCCAGGGAGCAGGAGCGGCGCAGC
>JAFGRS010000637.1 GCA_016935045.1 Lentisphaeria bacterium
CCCGCGAATGCCCGCGCGGCCGCGAGAGTTCCATCCCCCTGGAGCGCGAGCGTACCGCGAGCATCCCTACGTTGACTGAGGCGTTACTGCCCACCACGGCGCCACACTTGTCACCCCCAGCGCCCGTGCTATCGTTTCACACCCTTTGCGCCGGTACGCAACGACGTGGCACAGGGCCGGAGCGGCATGCGGCGGGAATGGGTCCCTGTGTTCGCTCCGACTCGGAATCGTCCGCACGTCCCGGAGTGTGCCCGCAGGGACGCGGGGGCTCCAGGCGGTTTCGAGACGCTGAGCAAGGCAAGGAGCGACCCCAATGAGCATTGCGGGATCGAGCATCGCGTGGACCGCTATGATGGTAGGTGTGAGCGTGGGGGCGGCGGACCTCCCGGCATGGACCGGGCGCATCCGCCCCGATCATCCCCGTCTGTTCTTCAACGCCGAGACCTGGCCGGCGGTGAAGCAGAGAGCACTGCGGGAAGAGCAGGCCTGGTACCAAGGGATCCTGGACGAAGTCGATCGCGAGCTGAAGCGGGACCCGACGCCGGAGACCGCCCGGGACGCCGGACCCCTGGCTGCCCGGGCCGCCTTCGTGTACCGGGTCACGGGCGAACGGAAATACCTGGACCTGGCAACGGTCCTGCTGCGGCAGAGCGTGGGCCTGTACGAGGTCCGCTTCGCCGAACGCAAGGCGGTCGACTGGTATTCGATCACCCGCATCCATGCCGTGCTTGCCTGGGACTGGCTCTACGAGGATCTCGACGCCGGCATGCGGGCCGACCTCATGGGACGCCTGCTGCGGGTCGTCTGGGACGTCATCGATGCCCGTCCCCACGTGTACCGGGAGAACTACTCGGGGCATACGACGGGGTTCTACGGCGTGCACAACGCCCTCTGGTTCCTGGGCTGCACCGGCCTCGGAACGGACATCGAGCCCGAGCTTGCGACGAAGGCCCTGCTGTGGGGGTACAACGAGAACAGGAAGATGCTCGAGTACCGCCGGAATGCCTGCGGCGACGACGGCGGCTCGGCTTCGCCTACTCTCGGATATGCCTTCGGTGCCTACCCCTGGACGGAACAGAACTTCCTCTACACCTGGCTGAGCAGCACCGGGGAGGATCTGGCCGGGCAGTGGCCCCACAGCGTCCTCCTGGGCAATTACGTTCTCTGGAACTGGATTCCCCATCGCGACGGACCTCTCGAGTTCGGCTACGGCGACGCACAGCACACCGGCAACCGGCTCCCCAGCGGCAACCTCTACACCCACATGGCCAACATCCGCCACCTCGCCGGAGAGGAAAACCGCGATGCCGCCGGATTGGCCGCCTACGTGCAGACCATCCTGCCCGAGTGGGAAAAACGCTACGACAGAACCTGGTTCGTCTACCCGTTCCTGCTGACCCGGGCCGACGATCCGGTTCCGAACATCGCCTCGACACGCATGCCCCACGCCCGGCATTTCGAGCAGATGGGGCAGGTCTTCCTGCGCTCGGGAACCGGCCTGGAGGATACCTATTGCCTCTTCTCCTGCGGCGGGACGCTGGCCCAGCACCGGCACTACGATGCCTTGAACTTCGTGATCTACCGCAGCGGCTTCCAGGCCCTGGACTCGGGCACGCGCCATCGCCAGTTCGACAATGGACTGCACCTGGCGAACTACTACGCTCAGACCGTGGCCCACAACTGCGTACTCATCCAGCAGCCCGACGAGCCCGTCGCGAACTACTGGGGAGGGGACAACCTGCTGCACTACGGCGGCCAGCGCCGGCAGCTCGGGTCCACCGTCGAGGCCTTCGAGACCAACGACGATTTCGTCTACGTAGCCGGCGATGCCACGGCCTGTTACCGCGTCGAGAGCGAGAAGGGTCCCCCGCCCAAGGCCGAGTGGGTCAGCCGCCAGATCGTCTTCCTCATGCCTGGCCATTTCGTGATCTTCGACCGGGTCCGCGCCACCGCCGCGGAGTACCGCAAGGACTGGCTGCTGCACACGGCCCATGAACCCGTCATCCGGGGCCGCGTTGCCCGATCCGAACAGGATGGAGGCTGCCTGTTTCTGCGCACGCTCTGGCCGGAGGACGCCATCCTCACCAAAGTCGGCGGCCCCGGCCACGAATTCCGCACCGGCGAACGCAACTGGGAACTGAACGACGAGGGCCTCTACGAAGATCAGCTCGATACCATCGGACGCTGGCGGCTCGAAGTCACCCCCGCCACCCCGCGCCGGGAAGACGTCTTCCTGCACGTCATTCAGGTCGGAGACCGGATGCTGGCGGAGATGGACGCCGTCGAGCCGGTGAAGGGCGAGGGAACCATCGGATGCCGCATCCGCAGCGGCGATGTCGTCTGGACCGTTGCCTTTGCCCCGGATGGCCCTCTCGCGGGACAGATTCGCCGGGAAGGCGGGGCCGCGGTCCCCATCGACCGGCCCCTGGCGCAGAGTGTGGAACCCCAGGCCGGGATCGTCACCTGCACCGGTCCCGAACGGGGCACTCCCCTGCAGTTCGCCGGACAGATCACCGGGAAACTCCAGCACCGCGGCCAACCGAAGGCGGCAGGCATGTCCCTGGAACGGGCCCGGGACCGCATTCCGCAACGCACCTTGCCCGGCTTCTGGGTCGGATCACCCGAGGCCATGTCCCGCGTCCTCGAAGGCATACGCCGCGGTACGGTCGAGGAACTGGCGGCCACTCCCGGCGGACGACGGCTGGTTTCGGTCAGCTATGGCCCGGCGCCGGCTCTCCAACGGGCCAACTTCAACTCGGCGGTCGGGGGACGGGATGCATCCGCCTACGCAGACAGGAAGAGCCGCGAGCACCCGGTCGTCCTCTTTGTCGGTCCGGTGCACGGACACGAGACCGAGGGACTCACCGGACTGTGCAGCCTCATCCAGATTCTGGAGACGGGGAAGGACCTCGCCGGGCGCGAACAGGCCGAATTGGCCGACCTCGCCGGCAAGTGCCGCGTGGTGATCGTCCCGGTCGGCAATCCGGACGGCCTCGCACGCTTCGAACCCCAAAGCCTGCACAACATGACCCGCACCGACCTTCGCTTCTGGGGGCAGGGGACGCG
>JAFGRS010000638.1 GCA_016935045.1 Lentisphaeria bacterium
CGGCACCACCCGGCCCAGGCGCTCCATCTGCCCGATCCACTCCCGGGTCCGGGCTTCCGTCTGCCCCGGAGACTGGGCATTGCGAGGCCGGTGTGGCGCCAGGAAATCCACGCCGACCTCGAAGAGCGCTTCCCGGAGATCGCCCTCGCTGAGGTCATGGCCGCCGAAGGAGGCCGTCACGAGACGTTCCGGGTCCAGGCGCCGCACCGCGTCGCGCAGGGTTTTCAGTTCGGCCGCGGGCACGTAGCGCGCATCCCGGACGTCCCGCTCGTTGGCGAGGTCCAGGTACCAGTTCCGGTGCGCTGCGAGGGCGGTCACCAGGGTCTCGACGGCCCGAAGGTGTGCCTGGTTGTTTGGCAGCCCTGCGCCGGGCGGCTGGCCGGGCCTCGGCGCGGCACGGGTCAGGGTGACGTCCACGACCATGCCGCGCCGATCGCACTCGGCGACCAGTCGGCGGAGCCGTCCGAGGAAGGGTTCCCGGGCCCGCCCGTCCGCGTCGACCGCCGAGACATTGCTGTCGAAGGCGTTCCAGGTGGCCCAGACCCGCAGCCAGTGGAAGCCGCAGCGTTGGGCGTCCTCGAGGTCCTCGCGCACGAATGCATCCGGCGCGCCGAGGGCGCCGTAGTAGCTGAACCCGAGCAGGAAGGCCGGCTCGCCATTCAGCAGGAAACGCGTTCCCTGGATTCCCAGGACCGTGCGGACGTCGGCACCGGGGTCTCCCGGCGCGGGGGGCGGTGCGTCGGCGGCATGCCCCGGTCGCACGGCTGCTGAGCCGGCGAGGAGGATGGCTCCCATGATCGTGACCGTTCTCCACGGAGCTGGGCTCGCATTCACGGGATACCCTCTCCTTTGGCTCTTCCTCACGGGATTGCGGGGCCCCGGCCCGGGTCCTTCAGGCACGCCTCCAGGAATGCCGCTGCGGCCCCGGTCACGCGGTCGTTCGGAGCCCCGAACCAGGCGTTGATTTCGCCGTGGTAGCGGTCGCCGGCGAGCCGCGCCGGGCCCGTAAGCTGGTCCGACACCTGGGCGACGATGGCAGCCCGTATGCCGCGCCTCGGGACGATACCCTCCGTGCGCCCCGTGCGGCGAGGTACCGGGTCTACTCTCCCGGAACACGCACGTCCGTGAGGGTGAGGCTGTTGCCCTCGCGGCAGAGGATGGCCAGGCCCAGGGGTAGGTCCCGGCCCCGGGCCGCGGCCGTCGCCCGGATGGGCAGTTCCGCCGTGTGACGTTCGCCAGGATCGAGTGTTCCCTGCCAGTCGTGCGCGCGCACGCCATCGGCCGTGCCGCCGAGGGCAGCCACAAGACCCAGCGGCCAGAACCGGACGCGCTGGGGCCTCACGGAGGTGTTCACCGCGGTGAGAGTCACGGAAGCAGGCTGGTCCGTCTCCAGGACCCTGGGGGCCTCCACCACGGCGCGAACGGGGCCGCCCCCGTTGGGCAGCCTGCCGAGGAGGTCGGCGAAGACCCGGTATTGCAGGAGGGGTCGGAGGCAGACCCCGTCGTCGTGAAGCAGGCCGTGGGTATGTGTGCCGAAGGCGGCTGTCCACCAGTAGACCAGGGGGCTCCACTCCGCCACCAGGGGCAGGCCCTCTCTCATCTTGTCGGCCATGTCGGCCTGGACCGCGTCCGGGGGCCCGTCATCCCGCCACTTCCCCCCGAAGAAGTTGACCTCGGTCGTGTAGATGGGCTTGTCGTGCACCCCCGCATCCGCCAGGCGCAGGGCCAAGGCGAGCAGAAGGCTCTTGCTCCCTGGTCCGGCGCTGCTGTAGGGGTGGCAGACGATTCCGTCCACGCTCGCCAGGAGGCCGGGATCTTCCGCCAGGACCCGGTCGAGCCACTCCGTGCCGATGCGCCCGCAGAGCACGACGCAGTCCGGATCCGCGCGCTTGGCGGCAGCCCGGAACCGGCGCAGGTACTCGGCGTAGACGGGCAGACCGCCCTGAAGTCCGCTATCGGGAGTGTTCGGTTCGTTCATGACCTCCCAGGTGTGGATGCGATCCCGGAACTGCCGCACCAGGGTCTCGACCATGCGCTCCAGCGCGTCCCAGTCCGGGGGCGGCCAGAACGGGCGCCGGCGCCGGCGCCAGTCCCTGCGCTCCTCATCGGGCAGGTCGTCCACGGTCTTGCCGCTGACCCAGTCCGGCACGCCGTGCACGATGACGACCCCCGGGGAGAGACCGTAGTAGGCCAGAGCATCCAGGCGCTCCTGCAGCCGCGAAACGTCGTGCGGCGCATCGGGGCGCCCCAGAAGCACCCATTCGCCCACTCCGTTGAGATTCTGCCGGAGTTGATCCTCCCGGCCCCACCAGCACCACACCCGCACGTTCTCCAGACCCGCCGCCGCCAGCAGCTTGGCGCAGGTGTCGGAAACAGTCGGGTCGCGCGGACTGTGGTAGGCAAGGGCCAGCGGATCGTTGATCCCCCACTGTGTCGGACCGGCAGCCCGAAACCCCGCCAGCCGATCCATGGGGGAAGGGATGGAAACCACCTTCGCAGCGCCAATCCACAGCCTGCCTCGGGCGTTGACGGGGAACACATACAGATACGCCCTCGCCGTGCTCTGGGGCACCTCCATCGGATCGCCCCGGAGGACCGTGAACTCCGCCCCCGCAGGGAACCGGCCCACCGGCAGCCAGACGTCCGTTCCGGTCTCCAGCCGGCACTTCACAGCCACGTTCAGGCTCTCGCACTCGTCCAGTTCGGCCGCGCCGGTCAACTCGACCCGGACCCATTGGCCGGGGCGTACCGCCAGGGGCGTCCCGAGGATGGTCTTCGTGGGGACGGTCATGTCCAGGCGCAGCGAGGGACGGCCGGACGGTCCCGGGCGGCCGTGGTCGAGCCCGGGGCGCCTGTCCCCGTAGTAGTGCCACACGCTTCTGAGCGAGGATTCGGGCTGGGCGGGATCGAGTTCGTAGAGGGTGACTTCCGCCGCACGGGCGGGCAGCGTCGCGCACACCCACAGCAGCAGCGCGGAAAGGAGCCGGCATGGATGCAGGAATCGGCGCATCTTCCTCCACCATCGATTCCACCGTTGCTTCACCACGGGGCGAGCGCCCACCGGCCGTCGGAATATACCCCGCCATCCGGTTGCGGCGCTGGCGGGGCAGGGGGGAAATCCAGCCCCCGGATCCGCGTTGCCTCCCGGCTGGCCTCCCGGGGCGGGGCGTGCTGTGCCGATGTACCTTAGGGCCCGCGCGGGAATACCTTCCCATTTTGCTGCAGGCGATCCCGGTTCCTGGCAAGGCGCGAACGCAGCGGGCATACCCGCAGTGGTACGTCCCGAGCGAGCAA
>JAFGRS010000084.1 GCA_016935045.1 Lentisphaeria bacterium
CGGCAGGGATGTGCCGAACCGTCTGGAGGGCGCCGCTGTGCCGGCGCCGGGGCGGTCAGGCAGGGCCGGCGGTCCCCGACGGCCTTCCACTTCCCGCGCCCGGGCCGGGTGTTTTCCGGCCACGGGCGTGCGCGGCGTGTCCGGAAAACAGGGGGGGCGCGGTGTTCTCCCTCTGCCGGGTCTGTTCCGGTTCGGCAGGGATGTGCCGAACCGTCTGGAGGGCGCCGCTGTGCCGGCGCCGGGGCGGTCAGGCAGGGCCGCCCTCCAAGCATCGGGCGTTCCGTGCCGGGGATTGCCGGCGGCCTCGAGCTGCAGTGCGGCGGTCAGGCAGGGCCGCTCTCCAAGCATCGGGCGTTCAGTGCCGGGGATTGCCGGCGGCCTCGAGCTGCAGTTTAAGGATGCGCTGGTTGCCGGTATCGGCGACGACGGCGCGGCTTCCCCGGAGGCAGACGAAGGTAGGGTGGTCGAGGTGTTGGGGATCGGTGTCGGGCTGGTCCGTCTCGCCGAACTGGGCTTCGAGTCGGCGCGACGGCCAGGCGAACCAGAGGAGTCGATGTCGGTCCGTATCGGCCACGAGCAGGCGATCGGCGTCCACGCAGAGGCGGAGGTTCTCTCCGAATTGCTCCGCGGGGGCGTCCCCCCAGCGGCTCCATTCTTCGGCGAGGGCATACCCCTGCGCCCGTTCCTGAAGGAGGACGATGCGTCCGCTGTCGGCGACCATCAGGCTGCCATCCGTGAAGGCGACAAGGTCGGTGGGGCGCTGCAGGCGACAGCCTTCGAGGGGCAGTTGCTCCCAGCCTTTCTCGGAGGGTTCGAGGGTGGGCAGCCAGAGGGAGGTGCGCCAGATGCCGGCCGTGGCTGTGTCGGTGACCAGGAGCGTCGCGCCGTTGCTTTCCGCCGCAGTCCGTACCGTCAACCCCGCGGGTTCCCGTATCGCGGAGTTCCGGCCGCAGCGTCGGGCCTCGTTCCGGTCTCCCGGGCGGCTTGTGAAGACCGCCGGCAGGCGCGGCAGGTCACGGTCATTGGCGAGATGGTACTGGGCGGCGAAGGCCAGCATTTCTTCGCCGCGGAAGTAGCCCGGGGTGACGGCGATGTGGATGTCCGTTTTGGCCGGGGCGGCCCAGGGCGGGTCTTCCCAGCGCCACCACACCTGGGTGCGGGCGGTTCCGGCCGTGATCCAGCCATCGCTCGTGAGCCCGAGGCTGCTGACAACGGGCAGGCAGCCGTAGCGGCGCAGGAGCCGCAGTTCGGCGCTGCGTGGGTCCCATTCGGCCCAATAGAGGGCATCGGGCATGGGGGTGGCCAGCAGGAGGGGGGCTGGGGCGTGGTCGGGGGTCCCGGGTTCTCTGCCGGGCAGGCCGCTGACCTGGGTCGGGTACTCCAGTTCGTGGTGCCACTGCAGCACGCGCCCGGGGTTCCCGCGTCCCTGGCGGTCGAGGCGGGCGAGGAAGCCGTACCATGCCGAGTCCCAGAGGGCGCCCTCGGCGAGGGAAATCCGGCCGTGGAACTGGGTGGGTATGGCGGGTGTTTTCGGGCAGGGCGCCGACCACAGGATCTGCACCGGGGCAGGCACGGGTGCCAGGGCCGCGATGCGGAAGTCCTCTCCGTGCGGGCGGTACCCCAGGTACAAGGTTCCCGCATGGGGGTCCGCAGCGGTACCCCCGGGATGCTCTCCCGGGAGTGAGAACCAAGTTTCGACGGAGGCGGACGCCGGGTCGATGCGCAGGACGCTCGTGCCCTCGCGGTCCGCGAGTTCCGCGGCCAGAACGAGCCTGCCCTCCACGGGCTGGGGGCAGAGTTCGTAGGGAAGGTGACGCTGGCGCCGCCGGGGCAGGGACACGCCGCAGGGTCGGGCAATCCCGTCGGCCCGCAGCGGCAGGGCGAAGAGCAGGACCTCCCCGGACGGCGGGCGGCCGAGGAAGAACAGCGTTTCGTCCAGGACGGCGAAGGTGCGGCTGTCCACCACCGTTCCCGCCGGCTCGATGAGCCGTGTCTCCATGCGGTGTCCGTCGAGGCCGAGGCGGTTCACCACGGTCCCCCCGCTGACCCAGAGGGAGCCATCCGCCGCCGCCGCCACGCCGGAGGCACAATCGCGCAGCGGCATATCGACCGCAAGGACCAGGCCCTCGCCGGCTTCCCCGCTGTTGCCGATGCATCCGAGGGGGCGGATTCGGGCGCCGGCAGCCGGGGCAGGGCTGCCGTGGGAGGCCGCCCAGCAGGCCACGGCGAGCAGTCCAGCCCGGAGCGTGCGCAGGGGGGGTGGATGGCGGCCGGGAGTCATGGGCCTCTACTCCACCCGGATGACGCCCCAGTGCTGAGGGGTCAGCCGGGCTTCGCTGGGGATGTCGTTGACGATGGCGGTTTCCCGGTTGGCGTGGTAGAGGCGCAGGACATTGCGGTTTCCGCCCGGATCGGAGAAGACCACGCCGACGTCTCCCCGGAGCAGGTCTCCGGCCCGGGGCGCCAAGCCGATGGCGGCCAGTGGGACCGCGGCTTCGAGGACGTACGCCGAGGCGGAGCGTTGCACCGTGACGCGTGCTTCGTCGAGGATGGCGATGCGGTCGAAGGACACGACCCCGGTGGGCGAACTGAGCAACCGCGCCTGCCGTTGCCCCGTCCGCAGCACGGGTTCGTAGAGAATGCAGACCGGTCGCTCTTCCAGGACCGTGAAGGCCAGCCGGATATCTCCCCTGACGGCTTCGGAGCGTGTTCTGTCGGCCGTCGGGTCGGTGGCGAGCATGAGGTCGCAGACATCCCCGGTCTTGAAGGCCAGGGCCGGGTCGCTGCCCCCATTGCGCATGGGGGATGGGTCGTCGACCTGGCAGGCAAGGAAGAGGCACTTCCCGTCCTGTGCCAGGGCGATGCGGGCCTGCCGTCCCGGTCCGGCGTCGAGGGTGGTGGCCGCGTTCAGGTCCCATTCCGCCAGGTTGCCGTCCGGCTCGATGTCCGGCTGCCGGAGGAGGCGCAGGGGAGGCACGTGGGGGTCCGCCCCTTGCTGGCGGAGCGCCGCTTCCAGTGCCCGTTCGTGGTCTTCCGGGGAGATGCGGAGTGTGGCCCGCGCGCTGCGGATCGTTTCGAGGCCGGTGATCTCCCAGATGCGGGCATCGGTGTCGCCGGCGATGAGATACGCCTTGCCATCCTCGCGGTTCCGGAAGATCTGCCCGGAGAAATTCTCGGGCCAGACGGTCGTCGCATCGGCGGGGGGGCCATAGCGCGTGTCCTTGCACAGGGAGGCCACCCACAGTCCGTCGCCCGAGATCAGGTTGAACTGCCCGAAGTAGCCGTTGACGCCGATCAGGAGCTGATCGCCCACGGTCAGGTGGCCGATGAATTTCATGGCGCCGACCACGTCCCCGGGTTTCGACAGGGGCGCCTCGAGGCCGAAGCCCGGCCAGACCCGGCGGTAGGCCCAGCGCCGTTGTCCGGTCAGCGAATAGCGGGAGACTGCCGCCCACTCCGCACCCTTGCCCGTCTGGGCGTTGCCGCCCTGCTGTTCGATGGCAAACAGGCTGTCGGCCGCGGGCATGACGTAGTGGACCTGGTCTCCGCGGGCGCGGAAGAGGGCCCGTTCCTCGCCGGGGCGCGGGTAGACGGGCATGCCGTCGTCCCGCCATGCCGTCACGGGCGTATGGTGGATCTCGCTGCCCCGCATGCACCAGAAGCCGAGGTCCTCGTCCACCCAGGGGCCCCAGTACTCCCGGAGGACAGTGCGGACCGGCGTGATCTCGATCTCGTCGAGGTTGAAGAAGGTGTCTCGGTTGGTGTCTTCCCAGTAGAACGTGTGGTCGTGGGAGTAGGTCAGCCGTGAGCGGACCTGTTCGGGCAGGTGGAAGGTAAGGTGACCGCAGTCGCCCATGGCGACGAGGGGATCGGTGGTGAGGTCTTCCCTGAGGCGGTAGACGATGACGGCCCCGCGGCCGGTATGGACCGCGTAGGATCGACCGTGGACATGGCGCAGCTTGAGTGCCCGCCCCATGAAGCCGCCGTCGAGGTCGATCTGCGGACCACGCAGGTTGGGCCGCAGGAGGGTCGCCAGGGTACGGGCGGCACCGCCGGCATAGTCGACCTCGAACAGGGTGTTGTGCACATTGACCCAGGCCGGTCTGCGGGGATCCGCCAGTCCCTCGACCGCATAGGCTCCCGGTCCCAGCAGGTCGTGGAGGAGCCTGCCGTCTCCCGACCAGACGCTGGTGCGCCGGGGGGTGTCATCGTGTTCGGCCACCCACAGCGAGCCGTCCCTGCCGAGGGCCAATCCGGCCGGCATCAGCATCCCGGTGGGGTCGTAGCGGCCGATCCAGGGACGGCCGCCGTCCCTGCCGATGGTGCGCAGCGGGCGGCCGTCGGGAGCGAACACCTTGACCTGCATCGCGGCGCCGCAGTCGCTGACATACAGCAGGCCATCGGTCCCCACGGCGATCTGCCAGGGGGCCGAGAGCCCCTCCCGCACGAGGGGGAGGGCCGTCCTGGCTTCCCGGTCGACAGCCACCACCGTTCGGCCCGAGACGGCCAGGAGGCGTCCGTCCGCCGCCAGGGCCAGTCCGACGGGCCGGGGCACGACGATGTCGCCGACCTTCTCGCCCCGGCGCCAGTCGTAGATCACGATGCGGTTTTCGAGGCAGAGCGAGGCGTAGAGCAGGTCTCCGTCCACGGCGAGTCCGAGGAGGTTGAGCCCCGTCGACCGCGGTCCGGCGATGCCCTCCGCGATGGCTTCGAAGAGGGCCTTATCGGGGGGTTTCAGAGCCGCGTCCCAGGTGCTCACGACCAGGGCCCGTTTGCCGAAGGGGAAGTTGAGCGGCTTTCCCGTCTCCGCTTCCCACATCACCACCCCTGCCGTGTGGGTTTTGGCCTCCTTCTCTCCCCAGCGTTTGCCGTCCTGGGCCACGAAGACCCTCTGGCCGTCCGTCGCCAGGGCCGTCACCAGGATGCCGAGGTCGTGGAGCTGGCGCTGGCCCCAGCGTTTGCGCGCCCGGCCCGCCGCGGCGGGATCCTGGTCCAGCGCCAGCACGGCCCACCCCGCCTCGCTGATGGTCCATCCCAGGTAGATGCGGTTGCGGTCGGCAGCGGCGGCGACGGGGGGCCCATGGTCTCCCCCCCAGGAGCCGGTGCCGTCGTCCGTGCGCCAGGGCGGGGTTCCGGCATTGTGCAGGGAGGTCACGCAGCGCTGTCCGATCCCCCTGTGGGTGAGGGCGGCGACGGTGTAGGCGCCCGGGGGGAGGGGGTGCCCGTCGTCGTCGAGCCCGTTCCACGGCAGGGCCGGGAGATTCCCGTTGCGGGCCGTGTCGGGCAGGGGGGTAATGACGGGCAGGGAGCGCACGAGGCTGCCGGCCTCGTCGAGGATGGCGGCACTGAGCACGACCGCATCCAGATCCGGGAGGGGAATCTCGACCCGGAGAGGGGCGGCCTGTTCCGCCGTGCTTCTGACCTTGGCGGCGGCAGGGAGGTTGCCCCTCGGGGAGAGGATGGCCTGTCCCCACATGGCACACCCCTGGAAGGAGAAGCCCACCCCACGGATGATGTCGTTGAAGGTACAGACGTGCTTGGTCCCGGACGCATCCCCCCAGAGGGGCTGGACCACCAGGGCCAGGGCTTCCCCGGGGCCTGGCGGCTTCCCGGCCGCGCGCAGCCGGGTCCAGGGGAGTCGGGCTTCGAGGACATACCCCTTGCCATCCGGCCACGGGCGGAACGCGACGCCCGACTCGGTGCCGGTGAAGACCTCGAGTCCATGGTAATCCATGCCGTACTGGAGTTGGCAGACCGGTTCCCGGCGGTCCGTGAAATACCACAGCGTCACGTGGCAGATGCGGTCGCTGTTCGAGTCCGGCAGGGGGTAGGGAGCATCCGGGTCGCTGCACAGGCGGACCTGCAGGCAGTCGCCGGCCCAGCCGCGGGTGGGCTCCACACGGGGATCGTGACGGTTCAGGAGGGGGGATTCGTCGGCCACGTCCGCGCCGACATAGAACGCTTCGTCGTCGAACATGAAGGCCAGGCGCAGCGCGAAACGCGGGCGCACCGCGTCGTCGAAAGCCGTGTCGACGGCCCCCGTGAGGTCCCAGTCGGCCAGGTCGCCGTCGAGGACGACCCCAGCCGGGGCCGGCACGGCCAGGACACGGTCGTGCCGCGTCTGCCCGGCCCACGTCCACGCGCCGATCCCCAGGAGCAACACCGCGCCCATGCGCCGGAATCCACCCATGTCGGCTCCTCCATTGGCGTCTCAGAACACCTTGTCCCGCGGAAGCGGAGTGGACACTCCAAGGCAACCTTGCGCCACTCAACTCGTGGCGCCTACCCGGGTTCACTCCCGTTTTCCGTTTGCACAGGTGTTCTGAGCAGACGTGTCAGGACGCCTGCTTCCGCGCCCGCTTTTGCCCGGCCCGCCAAGCCCCTTCCTGCCGCCGCCTCTCAGCGCCCATCCGGCCGGCGCCGTGTGGGTAGGGGTGGGTGGGGGTATTCTCCCGGGTCTGCCCCGGCCCGCTTTCCGTGCCCGACGGTTCAGGCGTCCAGGACCCATCCTTTCCGGTAGGGGCGGTGCAGGAACGCATCCGCTTCCGGGCAGCCCGGGCAGGTGCCCGTTTCGGGGTCGTAGGCCAGGCGTTTTCCGACGCGGTAGGCGACCAGGGCCAGGAGGTTGTGTTCCACGAGAGTCCCCGAGTAGTCGAAATCCGTCCGGGTGGGTTTGCCGGTCTTGCAGGCCTCGATCCACTCCTCGCAATGGCCGGGGGAAGGGGGGATGAGCTTCTCGGGCGGGCGTGAGCGGTAGTGGGTCATGTCGCCGTTGAGCATGAGGAAGCGGCTGTTGAAATCGCACACGAGGCAGCCCTGGTCGCCCTGGAAGAGGGCCCCGAAGGTCATGCTCTCGGCACTCAGGGCCGGCGAAGGCATGGCGGGCATCTTGCCGCCGTCATACCAGAAGACCTTGACGCCGGGGCGCCAGTCGCACGCCGGGTGGTCCCACTCGGCCACGACCCAGTTCGGCACGCTGTCGGGATGGAAGGGCGCCCCCTCGCAGGCGACCGCGACCGGGCGTCCCAGGTCCAGGGCCCACCAGGCGATGTCCATGATGTGGCTGCCCATGTCGCCGAGTTGGCCGCTGCCGAAGTCCCAGTAGATGTTCCAGGTCAGGCAGCGGCTCCCTTTCTCGCGCCGCGCCACGTAGGTTTCGTTGTAGGGGTGTTCCGCCGCCGGCCCGAGCCA
>JAFGRS010000639.1 GCA_016935045.1 Lentisphaeria bacterium
AATCCAGCCCTCGACGCGAGATTCTGTGAAACTCGCGTCAGGAGTACCCGTTTGGCGGCCACCAGTGGACGCTAAACGGGTACCCGGAATGGGATCCACCGGATCTCCAGCTTCCCCATTCGACGCTCGATGTTGGGCGTTCGGCGTTGGATGCTGTCCCGGCCGGGCCGCGGCCCGTCGGCGGTCCTGCCGCGAACCCGTGTCAGGGCGCGGTCTTCCAGGCGGTGACGGCGACGGGGTCCTCCGTGGCGAGGGGCGGCGGGCCGTCCGCGCGGGGGCCGTGGGGAAAGAGCACGAATTCCGCCAGCACGGTATCCCCCGGGTCGAGGCGAAGACCTCGGAAGAGGGCGATTTCCGTGCGGTAGGCATCGTGGTGCAGGCCGCCGAAGCCGGATTGCCACTTGGTCATCAGGGCGCAGCGGTCGAGGCGCAGGGCCAGGCCGGAGCCATCGGCATGGCACAGGTCGAAGGCCCGGTGGTGGCGGGAGGGTCCCATCGCCGCCGGCAGGGGGGTGGGGGCCTCCCAGCCGGCACTCGAGCGTCGGCGCCAGAGGGGCAGTGCCTGGGGGTCGGCGCCGATCTCGTAGCTCAACGTCGTGAGGGTGACGGGGGCTCTGGCGACGAGTTTCACGCGCACGCTGACGTCGATTCTCCGTGCCTGGAGGCGCCAGGTTTCCTCGATGGCAAGATCCCGCTGCCTGCGCGTCAGGCTGATTTCCGCGCCCACGGGGGTTGCCGCCAGGGCGAATCCCTCGAGCCGGACCGTCGCGTCGGGGGCCCACTCGCCGGCGTCCGCCACGGTCGCGACGACGCCGGATCGGTGCGGCAGGCAGCGTTTTCCCGCGATCTCCAGCCAGCGCAGCAGGCCGAGGTGGGTATCGAAGCTCAGCGAGTAGGTCTCGCCATGGACCAGGGTTTCGCCGGCGCCGCGTTCCTCGATTCGCACTCGGCGGGGGATTTCGGGCGGGGTCTGCGCAGCCGGGGGCAGAACCAAGGTGTAAGCTGTTGCGGAGTCCTCCGCCAGGTCGGCAGCCAGGGTGACGGCCGCGCCTCCGCCGCAGGCTGCCACCGCTGCGCCGGCCGCATCGAGGACCCGGACGCGTTCGGGGGTCTCGATGGGTCCCGGGAGGTGGACGG
Source organism: Lentisphaeria bacterium (assembly GCA_016935045.1). Lineage (GTDB taxonomy): Bacteria > Verrucomicrobiota > Lentisphaeria > Oligosphaerales > JAFGRS01 > JAFGRS01. The sequence continues at coordinate 1,138 of JAFGRS010000639.1, forward strand.
TCACGGGCAGCCCCGCGGCGGGGGCGGCACGCACCCCGACACCGATGGTCCCGAGGAGGCGCCAGCCGGGCGGGAGGGGACTCGGGGGCCGTTCCGCCGCGGCCGCGACGGTCTGGGTGTGAACCCCGGCCTGGAGGTGCACCTCGACGGAAGTCTCGCCACAGGCGGCCCTGAGGATGTAGGAGCCGGTTCCCGGCAGAGACAGGACGGCGGGCAGGCGCTGGGACGGCGAAGAGAGGGTCAGGCTGGCGGGGGACACGGAGGGTGCGCCGGGTCCGACGACGGAGAGGCTCAGGGCCCGCCCGGTCCAGTCCGGAGTCACGCGCACAAGGAGGTTGACCGGGCACGGGGCTCCGGCGCTCAGGGGGGGCGGGGGCGGGATGCGGACTTCGTTGTCCCAGCCCCAACGCAGCAGCGGCGGGGTGAGTTCCTGCCAGGGATTGAGGCAGGCATCCTCGTAGAACACCCTCACGTCCAGGGCGGGCATGACGTACGGCAGATGCCGTACCTGCAACCTGCCCGAACGCCCGGTGGTGAAGGTCGCGGAGGCCAGCAGCGGATGATCGATCGCGAAGGGGTCGATCACGGCATCCGCGGGAACGGTCACGCGGAAACGGGCCGATGTTCTGCCGCCCGGGGCGAGCCCCGGGAATGCCATCCCGTTGAAGGCTTCCACGGTCCATCCCGGCGGCGCCGACAGGGCCACGTTGCCGGCCACTGTCTGACTGTCCAGGTTGTCGATCGTAACCGTGACGGCGGCGCTCTGGCCGGGGTGCAGGATCTTGGGCGCCTCGATCCCGAGGAGGGGTTGCCAGGGCTTGTCCGCGATCAGGATACAGGCTGCGGGGTCGAGTCGCACGGGGCTGAGTGTGAGGCCACTGGCGCCGAGGCGTGTGGTGAGGGGCTGCACGGCGGCGCCGGTGGCGGTGAGGAGGTAGGCTCGGGCGGGGGTGGGGATCTGGGGCAGGGTGAACGAGAAGGCCGTGCCCTCGTCACCGAGCCAGGTGGCCACGAGCAGATGGCCCATGCCGGTATCGAGCAGGCGGACATCGAGGTTTTCGGGCTGGGTGTTGCCTTCGGCCTGCCACAGTGGACGCAGGCCGGCGTGATCGGCCAGCATGGCCGCGTAGGTCGTGCTCATGGCCGCGAAGGCGGCTCCTTCGGCCTGCCGTGCAGGAAGTTCCCAGGCGCAGTGCAGCAGGCGTCCTTTCCCCAGGGGCTCGACGGTCACGGACGCACTCTCCCCGGAACGGCGCTTCCGCGCCGGCCAGGGGCCGTCGGGAACGGTTTCCGCCGTGTACGGCCCTTCCTGGCGGGGGTGCCCGTAGCCGTCCAGCAAGGCCGTGTCCGGGTGCAGGACGACGGTGCCGCCCTCCTCGGCGAACCGGCGCAGTCGCGCCAGGGCTTCGTCGGCGAGCACCTCGACATGTCCTGCGAGGATGACGCGGTAGCGCTTGAGGTCTCCCTCGACCAGGACCGTGGGGTCGATCTGGTCGCAGGGCAGGCCGGCGGCGGAGAGCAGGGCGGCGAGGTTGTCCCAACGTCCTGCGGCTGGCGCGGTGTGGCGCGCGTAGGCCAGGTAGGCAGCGTCGCTGCCGGTCAGGAGGGCGATGGGCGCCACGGTCCTGGTGCGGTGCAGCAGCGGCGCCAGGCGTTGGCAGAAGGCGCTGACCTCGGCGACGGCGGTGAAGCGTTCGGTGGGGTGCCCGCGGGAGTCCATCATGCCGTGGATTCCCTGTTCCCGTCCTTCGCCCCCGGGAACCCAGCGGAACCACTGGATGGCACGGCACTCCCGGGCGAGGGCGGCGAATGCCTCGATCAGGATATCGTCGTGGGTCATCTCGGTGATCCAGTGGTTGGGGCCGGCATGGTACTCCATGAGGAGAAAGGGTTTGCCCCAGGCAGCGGCACTGCAGCGGGCGTGTTCGAGAGTGGCGAGGAGCCGTGGCCAGCGCCGTGCGGCGTAGATATCATAGGCCAGGTAGTCGGTTTGCCGGGCCAGTTCGAAATTGTCCCATCCCTGCAGGGGCGAGGTGGTATAGAAGTTGTCGGAGACGGCCGCTGCGGGGACGACGCCGCGGATGAGGTCGCCGGTGGTGCGGAAGTAGTCCGCGAAGTTCCAGCAGGTGAAGCGGCGCCATTCCAGCCAGTTTGCCAGGTGTTGCCGCATCTGTTCGGGAGTGCGGGGGGGATCGACGTCCTCGAAGCCTGCATAGGCCGTATTCCAGGCCGTGTTGAGGTCTGCGACACTCGCGTATCGTGTGCTCAGCCAGGCACGGTACTGATCGAGGGTGCCGGGGCTGTAGTCGTAGATGCCCGCGGCATGGTAGCCGAACTCGTTGTGGACCTTCCAGAAGCGGACGCGTTCCGCGTGCGGCGTGGCGCGGACCTGTTCGGGGACGCGCGTCTGCCACCAGCGCCGCACACTCGGGGCGTTGAAGTTGATGTGGGTGAACAGCCCCACCGACATGGACTGCGCCCCGGAAGCGTCCTCGAAGGGACGGGCCACATCCCCGGGCAGCCCGGAACTGCTGACGCCCGCGATGAACGCCAGCCCCTGTTCGGCCGCCCAATCGGCGGACGGGAGGCTGTGCGGAACCATGGTGAAGCCACCCTTGAGGTACATCTCGCGCTGGGCTTCGTCGGCAGGCGCAAACCAGGCTCCCGTGAGATAGGTCTCCACCTGGACCGGGGAGGCCTGCGCCAGGAGCGTACCCGCGGCCACCAGCAGGCCGCAGGAGAACAGGCCAAGCAGGCCGGCCTCCCCGCAGGCTCGCGTCTGACGGTTCCGGTTGCGGCGGCATGCACTGGTCATATCGGGGGCTCCTGCGCCGGCTGCGGGATCCGTGGCACGGGATCGATCCGACGGATCACGGTTCCTGGATCTGTTCGAGGCGGATGTTCTCGATCCGGATGGCGCCATGATGGCGCACGCCGAAGATGAGGTGGTAGTCCGGTTTGTCGTGGGTCGTGAAGGTCAGCAGGCGCCGGCCCTGCGTACCGGCCGTTCCCTGCCAGCGCTGCCAGCCGACGTCCTCGCGGATGCTGTCCTTGGCCCGCACGAGGCTGTAGAAGGTCGCTTCCGGTCCCCCGGCGGGTGCGGCCAGGACGTGGTAGTCGAACTGCAGCCGGTAGGTGGTCCGGGGTGCAAGAACCAGGGCCCGCGGGTCCGACCACAGGAACTCGTTCCAGCCCGGAGCGTCGGCCGCGAAGACCACGCCGCCGTCACGGAAGGCGGCGAGGTGATCGGTCTGGTTGTCCTTGCCTCCCACCAGGACCCACGGTCCGGAGGGTTCGAGGGGGCCGGAGAAGACGCCGCGTGCTCCCGCCGGCGCCTGCCCGTCCGCCCGTGGCGGCCAGGGCGGGCGCGACGGGGGTGTGAAGGGGAAGCGCCCGACGTGGAACACGAGGTCCCTGCCCAGGGGAACGGCCGCATTTGCTGCGGCAATATAAAAGCCAATATAAGTGAGGCCATCCCGCCGGGCGGCAGCGGCGGGCAGCGGCACGTCGAGTTCGACCCACCGTGCGGCCGGGAGGGCTCCGCCCTGGAACAGCAGTGGCCCCTCGAAGGCCGCCTGGTTGGCTCCCGGGTTCTGGGGGTCCACGAGTTTGAGCACCAGGAAATCCGCCTCCTGCTCGGCGCGCACGGCCAGACGGACGGACGGGGCCGCGGACAGGTCCACGGGGGGTGCCGGCGCCATGGCGACGTCGATCCAGTCTCCGGCCTGGTGCCGGTCCAGGCGATAGCTCAGGCGCAGCGCGTAGGCGCCCTCGGGGCCTTCCGGGGCCGGGACGATGGCGCAGGACGAAGCGCCGTTCGGCGTGCTCTCCCCCGCGAAAGCGGCTGCCAGGGCACCGTCCAGCAGCCCCGCACGGGCCGCACACAGAGGCGCCAGGGTCAGGAGACATCCCACGATTTCTGTCGGCCATCCCGCCATCACGTCGGTCTCCTGTGCGACACGGTCCAGGCGTCGGGACCGCAGGGAGGGACCCTACCGGCGCCGCCCGCGGCGGTGCGCCATACCTGTCCCCAATCTGCCTGCCGCCCGGGCGATGTCAACCCCCGCACCTGCCTGTGCGGGCATCTGCCTGGGTCGCGGCCGCGACAGGCAGGCGTGGGCAGGGTCTCCCGGGCACGGATACCGGGATACGGCTGATTCTGAGAGCACGGGGCCGTCGCGTCACCGCGTTCCTCCGTTTTTCGGACGGAATGGGGGTCACGCTTTGCCTGACGAGGGTCTCCGCAGTGTGCGGGGCGGCAATGCCTCAGTCAAACCCGCGAGTGCCCGCGCGGCCGCGGGCGTTCCATGCCCCTTGGAGCGCGAGCGTACCGCGAGCATCCCTTGGAGCGCGAGCGTACCGCGAGCATCCCTTGGAGCGCGAGCGTACCGCGAGCAT
>JAFGRS010000640.1 GCA_016935045.1 Lentisphaeria bacterium
GATGCAGCGGTTGCTGGGCGTCTGTTGTGTGTCTGTAGCGGTCGTACTGGGGGCCATGGGGGGGATGGGGGCGGAGGTTCGTCCGGTTCGTGAGGGGGGGGAGGAGGTTCTGTACCTTGATTCTCTGGCGGACCCGGACCGTTGGGGGCCCGCGGAGTGCGCCGTAACGGCGGAGAAGGAACTCCTGGCGGAGGGTCGTCCGACGCTGTTGCTGCACATTCCGGTGGACCACGAGTCAGGGGAAGCGAAATACCCCATCGGTTGGCCGCGCATGTACACCGATGTCAAGGGTGGCGCGGAGTCGTCGTGGGCGGAGTATGACCGTTTCGAGTTCCAGGTGCACACTCGGATGACGCGGGACAAGGTTCCGGGGACGCCGCTGAACTTTCAGATGCACTGTCCGTCCCGGCCGCAGTCCACGGATCGGAATCTGGCGGAGTTGGTTCTCGATGAGTGGGTACGGATCGTGATTCCGACGGCGGACATTGGGAATGTAGGGGAGATTGCGCGTCTGGGCTTCAACATATCCGAATCGAACTACCGTCACGGGGAGGTGTTGGATTTCCGGATCGGGGGGTTTCGGTTGTTGCGTTCGGCGACCTGCAGGGTGGACCGGATGGAGGTCCTTGCTCCGGCGATCTACGCGGATCGGGGGGCGTTGCCGGTCGAGCTGGTGGTATCGGGTCCACCGGCGAACGTGAGTCGCGGGGTCCCGTTTGCGCTGCATTCGGGGGGGCGTCTGCTGCGGCGCGAGACGCTGCCGGTTCGGCGCGGGCGTCAGGCGTTGACCATGGATGTGAGCGAGCTGCGCCTGGGACCCGGCGAATATGAACTGGTCGCCTTCGAGGAGGATGGGGAGCGCTGCCGGCGGGCGCGGTTCACGGTGGTGAGTTCGCCCTGGGAGGAGCCCTGAGCGCAACCATGCGAACGGTATCTGCCCCATGTCTTGCCGCGGTCCTGGGAGTCCTGTGCGGGGTATTGCCGTGCTGCATTCGGGCCGGGGAAGGAATTCGGACCTATGTCATGGGGGCACCTGTCGCCCGGCCGCCGACGATCGACGGTGACCTCTCCGACGCGGCGTGGCGGGATGCGGTGCAGGTGACGTCCTTCGTGCCCCTGGGCGGCGCCTCCCGGGCCGGGGCCGAGACGCCGCCTCCGACGCTGGCCCGGCTGGCCTATGACCGGGATGCGCTCTACCTCGCCTTCGAGTGCATCGAGCCGCGGATGGGAGAGGTGGTGGCCCGGGTGGTGGATCACGACGGTCCGGCCTGGATGGAGGACGGGGTGGAGGTGTTTCTGAACCCCGACGGCAACCGGGAGACATACGTGCAGGTGGTGGCCAATACGGCGGGGGTGCTGATGGACGGCATCAAGCGCACTCCCCTGGCGCCGTTGGACATGGCCTGGGAGACGGGTGCAACCACGGGCGTGGTGCGGGCCGAGGACCGCTGGAGCATCGAATTGCGGATCCCGTTCGAGGGTTTGCCGCTGGGGGCTCCTGGGGCGGCGTGGACGTTTCACCTGGCCCGCAACCGCCGGGTGGCCGGGCAGCATCTCACGAGCCTGGCTGCGCCGATCAGCGGCTTCCACGAGATCGCGAAGTTCGATGTGCTGCGGGGGGTCCTCCTCGCCGGGCGCCAGGTTGCGGTGGTTGACCTGCACTTTGGTGACGGGTTCCAGGGCACGAACCTGGCCCGGGTGGGGCTGCGCAACCATGGCAGCGAGGCCCGCACGGTGCAGGTCGAGCTGTCGGGACCGGAGGTGGGGGGCGGAGACATCAAGCGCGAAACGGCCGAGGTCGTTCTGCCAGCCGGCGCGGAGGGCGAGGTTGTGGTTCCGTGGGTGATCGCGCGGGAGCACGCGGGGTCGGCGGTGGAGGTCACCGTCGTGGTCCGGGACGGCGATTGCGTCCTGCGTCGGGCACGGCGCCGCTTCGAGGCAATCCCCTCCGTGTTCGGGGATCTTCCCCGGCGCGCCTTCTACCGGGACCGGCAGGAAGCGGTGCTGATCGAGCTGCCCCTGCGGGTCGGGGAGGCGTCGCTTCGGCGCCATCTCACGCTCGAGTGGCAGGCATTTGCGGCCGATGGGTCCCGGGTCGGCTCGGGGATGACCACGGTACGGACCCAGAGGGCCGTGATCCGGCTGTTCTGGGATGCCTGGTTCGACGGTCGTTACCGCCTGGAGTTGACGCTCCGGGAGGAGAACCTGCCGCTGGCGTCGTGGGGCACGTTTCTCCTCCTGGTGGAGAATCCCTGGCAGGAGTAGAGACATGTGTCCCCCAGAACGCATCCGCGGACGCCGGCGCAAGGCGCGTTTTCAGGCCGTCGCACACGGTGCGGACGGTCCTTCGAGATGCCATGCAGTAGAGAAGGACACCGCCGGGGACGGCGGCATCCGGCGCCGGACGGCAGGGAGCGCCGGGGACCTTTCCGCGGGCAGCGCACAGGCAGGCGGAGGGTTCCAGCGCCTGCGGGATGCCGTCCGGAGGACCGTACGGCCTGCGGAAGGGCCGGCGGCGCCCGCTGGCGGCCGGCCGCGGGATGCGGGTTTCCGGCTGCGCGGGACCGTCCTGGCGCTGGGCGCGGCGATGCTGTTGTCTGGGGCGAAGTGCCGGAGTGCGGAGGCATTCTTCTTTGATCTGGGTGGGGCCGACTCTCCCGCGGCGCCGGATTGCCGCGTTCTAACGGAGGCCGGGATCGAGGGTCTGGCCACCTGGGAGACGGACACGGGCATCGGGGCCGCGACCCAACCCATTCGGCGTGAGTGGACCTACAGCGAGGGCTCCGGACGCAATGACCCGCCCCCCAGCTACCTGACCGAACTGACCTGTGACCACCTCCGCGGCGCCGGGACGGCCACTCTCGTCCTCCGACTGCCCACGGGAGCGTACCGTCTGTGGTTTCTCTCCGGCGCGGCAGGAGGCTCCCAGGCCCAGGTCTGGGACACGACGGTGCGGTGCAGCGGTGCAGCCGCCACGGTCACCACTGCGGGGGGGATTGGGGTGCGGGAGATGGAACTCACCGGGCAGGCGGACAACGGGGAGTTGCGCCTGACGGTAAGCAGCCGCAGCCGCTGGGTCCTGAACGCGCTGTTCGCGGTGCCGGTGGCGGACTGGGCCCGATGCGAGCGGGAGCGGCTCGAGCCGCTGCGGCGGGCCGTGTTTCTGTTGCCCCCGGAGGTCTTTGCCGAGTGGAAGGAACTGCCCCGGGCAGCGGAGGCGGAGCCGGGGCCCTGGCCGCCGGAGGTGGAATTGCGGGGCTTTGCGCTCTTCCACCGTCACTATCTCGAACCGGTCTGGCCCGGTTCGGTGCCGACGCCGTCCGAGTTGTCCGCGCCGGTTCGGGCCTTTGCGGCGTGGGGGGAGTACGAGCCCATGACCTTCACGCTGCATCCGCTGCGTGACGGCGGGCCGGTGGACGTCGACGTTTCGGACCTCACGGCGGCCAACGGGGACCGCATTCCGCGCGCCTCGATCGACGTGCGCTACGTGCGTTTCCTGCACGTGCGCCCGAACTACCGCACCTTCGGGACCACGTATCGGGCGCCGGACGTCCTCATGCCCTGGCAGCCGCAACCCCTGCGCGCGGGCGAGAACCTGCGCCTGTGGCTGACCGTGCGCACCCCCGCGGCCGCCACCGCGACGGTGTACCGCGGCACGGCGACGGTGCGCGGCGGCGACGGCGCGCCGCCGGCGGAGGTGGCCCTGCTCTTCCGGGTGGTTCCGATCCAGCTCGAGAAGGACCGCTCCCTGGTCTACGGGCAGTACTACCACCACCCCTACCAGCAGTTGGACCAGGCCCCGGACCCATTCTCGCGCCAGTGGTGGGAGCGCAAGGCGGAATTCGAACACGCGGACATGGCGGCCCACGGCAACAACACCCTGGTGCTGGGTCTGGGCGGGCGTCGGGTCGGGGGGCGCTGGGAGCTGCAGTTTGACCGGCTGGAGCGCTGCATCCAGCTCTATTACCGCCACGGCTTCCACCAGCCCGTCATCTGTCATTTCCCGGTGAGCGCCCTGTACGCCGAGTTCATGAAGGGCGGCATGGGGTCGCACCTGCGTCTGTTGCGCATGCCGCCGCCGGAGTTCTTCGCGGAACTGACCGCCTTGGTGCGCCGGATCGAGGACGAACGTCGCCGGCGGCTGTGGCCCGAGCTGCTGTACTACCCGGTGGACGAGCCCTCGCGCACCCCCCTGGCGGTGACGTTCATGGCCGCGGTGATGAAGGCGATCAAGGAAGTCCCGGGGGTGAGGACCTATGTGACCGCCGATCCGGCACACGAGGAATTCGCGCCGCTCAAGCCCCATGTGGACGTGTGGTGCTGCCAGCCCTTCAGCCTGGACCGGGAGGAGGTCCTGCGGGACATGGGGGAACGGCGGGTGGAGTACTGGTGCTACCCGAACCACATCGCGGGCGAGAACGATCACACGCCCTGCGCGGGCGCCCGGATGACCTACGGATTCGGCTTCTGGCGCAGCGGTTTCCGCGCCCTCACCCCGTGGATTTACCAGGCCATCGTGGGGGACCAGTGGAACTACCTCGACGGCGGCGCGATGGACTTTTTCAATCGCACGGACGACGACGCATCGCCCATCCCGGTGGCCCTCTGGGAAGCCTATCGCGAGGGCATCGACGACGGACGCTACATCACCACCCTGGAACGGACGATCGAACGCGCCAAGGCAGCCGGGCTGCGGGAACAGGCCCTGGCGGCCGAGAGCGACCTGCAGATGGTCTGGGCGGCCATCCGCGTGCAGCCGAAGTACAAAGAGGACGGCCTCTGGGACGCGGAGACCTTCGACGTCTACCGCTGGGTCCTGGCGAGCCGCATCATGGCCCTGCAGCAGGCCCTCAGGCCCTGAAGCGCAGGCCCCGACTGTCATCGTTATCTCCCCGGCAGGGCCGCTGCCCTCGACGGCCGAGGGTCACGGGATCGGGCGCGGAGGACCGCGCCCCGTACTGGGGAGAGGGGATGGTGCGCGGAGGGCCGCGCCCCGTACTGGGGAGAGGGGATGGTGCGCGGAGGGCCGCGCC
>JAFGRS010000641.1 GCA_016935045.1 Lentisphaeria bacterium
CGCTGGCCGCGGCGCTGACCCTGGGGTCGGCGGCGCTGGCCGGAGGCAACGTCCCACCGGCCATCGACGATCTGGACGGGGCCATCTGCACGATGACCTTCGGAGCGACCGAGGTGGATCTCGCCACGGGCGCCGTGATGAAAGGCAAAGACGTGGGCGTGTGGACCCTGGCCAAGACCGGCCCCGAGTCCCTCACCATCACCACCGAGGACGACAAGAAGGCGGTCGTGGTGTACCCCGCCCGGTATAGGAACGGGATGCTGATCGTCGGCGGTCTGGCCGGGAGCCCGGCCACGGACGCAGTGTGCGGCTACCTCGTCGTCTCCGGCTCGGCGGGGAAGCTCAAGTTCAAGGGCGAATTCGGCAGTTTCGAGACCGGGTGCTGTTCCGCGCAGGAGGCCATGTGGGGCAAGATCACGGGCAAGCAGAATAAGGAATGATGCCCGCGGCGGGTCCCGATGGGGGAAGCGCTCTCCGAGCGGCGATTCCGCCCCCCCAATGTGGGAAGCGCTCTCCGAGCGGCGATCTCCCGCAGTCGCTTTTCGCCCCGCGATGTCACGGTTCGGCGGCGGGAAACAGCCATCGATGGGGGCTTTCCCGACGCACTCCGGGATTCCCGGCATTGGACCGGGCATCCACCGGATCCATGGGGCCGTCGGAGAACACAACATGGCGCCGTTGGGCGATTACGAGCAACAGGTCTACGCCGGTGTCCTGGGCAAGGTGATCGGCGTCTACATGGGGCGTCCCTTCGAGGGTTGGGCCAAGGCCCGTCTGGAAGAGCGCTTCGGGCAAGTCGACCGTTACGTCCACGAGGACCTCGGCAAACCCCTCGTGGTGCCGGACGACGACATCTCCGGCACCCTCACCTTCGTCCGCGCCCTCGAAGACTCGGGGCTCTACGCGGATACGCCCACCGACTTCTTCGGCGACACCTGGCTGAATTACCTCATCGAAGGCAGGACCGTACTCTGGTGGGGGGGACTCGGACACTCGACCGAACATACCGCCTACCTGCGCCTGAAGCATGGCCTCCGGGCGCCAGCCTCGGGGGCCATTGCCACCAACGGCCGTACGGTCGCCGAGCAGATCGGGGCCCAGATTTTCATCGACGCCTTCGGCATGGTGGCCCCCGGACGCCCCGAGCTGGCCGCGGAACTCGCCCGGCGCAGCGCCTCCGTCTCCCACGACGGGGAAGCCGTCCACGCCGCCGTGATCGTGGCGGGCATGATCAGTGCGGCCTTCACCGAGAAACGCATCGAGAGGTTGCTGGACCTCGGTGTGAGCCTGGCGCCAAGGGATTGCCTGATCGCCCGGGTGCACCGGGATGTGCGCGCCTGGTGCCGCACGGACGGGGACTGGCGGCGCACCTACGGCCGCATCGCGGACGCCTACGGCTACAGCCGTTACGGCGGCAATTGCCACGTGGTCCCCAACCATGCCGTCATGGTGATGGCCTGGAGCTATGCGCCCGACGATTTCCATCGGGCCCAGCTCATTGTCAACACGGCGGGGTGGGACACCGACTGCAACGCGGCCAATGTCGGGGCCCTGATGGGCCTCGTGGTCGGCCTGAACCGCATCGCCGAACGCTACGACTTCCGCTCGCCCATGGCCGACCGCATCATCCTGCCCACGGCCGAGGGCACCCGTGGCGTGAGCGACTGCCTCGCCGAAGCCCTCCACATCGCCCGCATCGGACGCCGTGTCATGGGCTGGCCGGATGCCCCCGCACCCAAACACGGCGCCTGGCACCACTTCGCCTTCCCCGGCGCTGTCCACGGATATATGGCCGAGGAGGAGCGTTTCGAAAACCGCGGCGCCGCAACGGTCGGCAATGACCTCCTGCCCGGAACCGACGAACGCGCCCTGCGCCTGGATTTCCGGGTGTCGGCGGGACGCACGGCCGTGGTCAGCACCCCCGTCCTGCCCCCCACCATCGGCGGCGGCTACGGGATTCAGGCCACGCCCCGCCTGTACGCCGGCATGAGCGTCCGCGCCCGCTGCACGGTCGCGAAGCTGGCCGGCGATGCCCGGGCCTGCCTCTTCGTGCGCACCGTCGACGCGGACGCGGCAGGACGGGTGCACTGCGGCGAGTGGACATCCCTCGGCCCGGAGAAGGAACTCGTCCTGGCTATCGCCGTGCCCGCGGCGGGGGGCATGCCCGTGCGCGACTTCGGCATCCGCGTCGCCGCGTCGGCCGTCGCGACCGGGACGCTGACCTGTTCCCGGGTGGACTTCGAGGGCGTCCCTTCCCTGTCCTGGCCGGACGGTCCGCCCCTGGTCAACGGGTCGTTCCCTGGCTGGATCGTCCACGCCGACGTGCTCCGCGGGCCGTTTTCAGACGACCGGGAGACGGTGCGCCATGCGGGCAGGAACGAGGGTCGCGGCGTCCTGGTCACCGGGAACACGGATTGGCGGGACATGACGTTTTCGGCCCGGGTCTGCGTGCATCTGGCGGACCGGGCCGGCATCCTCGTGCACTACCAGGGCCTCGAACGGTACCTGGCGCTGGTCAAGACCCGAACAAGCCTGCAGTTCCTCCGGCGCTGGTACGGCAACGACCAGGTCCTGGCCGAGGTGCCCGCGGATTGGGAAGCGGATGCACTGCATGAACTCCGCATCGTCTGCCGTGGCGATCAAGTCGCGGCATCCTGCGACGGCATGGCCGTGGCGGAGACCACCGACGAACGCCTGGACCGGGGCGGGGCCGGATTCGTCTTCGAGAACGGCCTCATGGGTTTCCGGGACGTGGCCGTGGGAGGTTAGGGTCCGCACGGAAGTTATTCCCGCGCGGGCCCTTAGCTCAGCCCGGCGCCGCCGGGGGCTGGAGCGGCCGCGTCCTGGCGGCCATTTCCGGGGCGTGACAGACGCACGGATGCCGCAGGGAACCATGGAGGCAACAACGATGCAGACACGGCAAGGCCTGGCTGTCCTCGGTGTGTTCCTGGTGTTCGGCGGTTCCTTCTCGAACGCTGCCGAACGGTTGCTCTGCGCCTTCGACAGCCCCGGAGACCTGCGGCAATGGGAGTTCGGCAGCGGCACGTCTTCCATCGCGCCGCTGCCCGGGAAGCCGGACACGCAGGCCCTCCACCTGGTGTTCGATCCTGCCGGCCAGTACCAGCCGGGCTACATGACCTGGAACCGGGTCCAGGGCGACTGGAACGGCTTCGATGTCCTGGTTCTCGATGTGTTCAACCCCGCCGACCAACCGCTGAGCGGCTACGTGCTCGTGGCCGACCAGGCCTGGGCGGACAAGGGGAGGACCTACTGGAACCGCCATAACGCCTCGACCACCTTCCCCCCCGGGCTCAGTACCTGGAGCATCCCGGTCAGCGGCCTGTTCCGGGGCGAGGCCGGCAGCCGCAACAACGACATTCCGCGCAACATCGATCCGGACCATATCATCCGCCTGGACTTCGGCTTTGGCCGGAAGGGGCAGGGGGGCGAGGTCTATCTGGCTCGTCTGCGCCTGTTCAAGGCCGAACGGGTCCCGGGCATCCAGGCCTTCGACTTCGGGCCGCCGCAACAGCCCGTGATGCCGGGGTGGACCCCGGTCTCCCATGCCTCGGCCTTTGACGCCGAGCAAGGCTTCGGCTGGGGCCCCGAGGGCGGGCAGCCGTGGGATGGCGCCGCCCGGGACACGACCTTCGGAACGGCCCTGACCCAGGACTTCTGCGAGAGCCGAGGCTACAGTTTCCGGGTAGCGGTCCAGCCCGGGCGCTATGCCGTGCTCTTCGTGCTCGAGAACTGCGGCTACTGGGGCGGCGAG
>JAFGRS010000642.1 GCA_016935045.1 Lentisphaeria bacterium
ACCTTGGGGTATGCGCCCTCCTCGTGCCTTGCGGATGACCATGCGGCGCCTCGCCAAAATGTGAAGTTATTTCCGTGCGGACCCTTAGGCCCCCGTGTCGCTCCGCGGAGCGCCCTCACGACACCAACCAGGCCCGCAATTCGTCCCAGGCGGCCGCGAACGCAGTCTGCGTCATCGCCACCGGCAGATACGCGTCGAATCCCGCCACCCCGATTTCCCCCGCCTCCACGGCCTGGCAGAACAGGGGACTGCGCCGCAGACGGGCGAGGACCCCGCCAGGGATCGGCTCGGCCATCCGGCAGACGATCTCCCGCGGCTCGGAGTCATACTCCTCCGTCTTGTCCGGGAACGAGGTGACGAACACGGGGGCGGGCCCCTCCGCAATGGCCGCATCCACGTTCCAGGGGCCCCGCAGGGAGGCCACCAGGAGGGCGGACTTCCGGCAGCCCATGTCGCCATAGACGTGTTCGTAGGAACGCCGAATGACCGCTGTGCTTGCCCAGCGGGCGCATTCCGCGGCGCCGTCCACACCGGCAGCGGCCAGTTCGTCCCGCACCGGGTCGTCCAGCCGGCCGCTCATCATGACCAGGAACGAGACCGGCGCCCGGCCCTGTTCGATCACTTCCCCGAAGGCGATATGCTGGTCCACCGAGAAGGCGAGGGTGATGGTTACGCCGATGCCCTTTGCGGTCACCATGGCCACGGTTTCGAGGGCCGCGCGGGTGCCGGGGACCTTGAAGACCACGTTGGGGGTCCCCTGCAACTCCTCGCTCAGGGCCGCGTGCAGCCACTCGATCTCCCGGGCCATGGCATCCGCGTCATCCGCCGCATGGGGGTTGACCTGCAGGTTCACGTAACCGCAGCGCCCCTCGGACGCCTCGTAGACGGGCCGCAGCATCCGGCAGTTCCGCAGCACGACCCGGGCCGTGAACAGGGCCGCCAGCCGGTCCGGGTCGCCCGTGCCGTGGCGCCCGCGCAGTTCCTCGCGGACCGGTTCCCAGAGCCTGGGCCGTTCCTTGCGTTCGAGGTTGACGAGGGGCGGGTTGGTGGTCACCAGCAGGGCGCCACGGCGCATCGCGGCCGCAACGCCGTCCGCATAGTCGTACCCCCACCGCGTCGCCAGACGGCCCGTGTCCGCGATCCGGGTGAGACGCAGGAAGTTGCTCCGCGCCAGGAGCGTTTCCTCCTCCGCGACCCGCTCGAGTGCAGCCGTGGCCTGCCACTCCCGCAACAGTCCCCGGCAGCGTACCGCCTCGGCCTCGAGGACCCCCGCCGGCAACACGCCCGGCCGGGCGGGCGCCTGGAGGCGCCAACGCGGCAGGTACGACTGCAAATCGAGGCAGAACTCCGCCATGGCAGTCTCGATGCCGGCCCGCAGCGGACCCCCGGCCCGGCGGTGGGCCAGGGACAACTCCCGGCGCACATCCCCGCACGCGGCCTCAAAACCCCCGGCCTCCGTCCCGAAAAACAGACGCCGGCGGAACTCCAACCAGGGCTCGGTCATGGCTGCCTCTCCCGCAGATCAGTTCATCTCGAACCCGCCGTCCACATTCAGGGTCTGCCCGGTGATGAAGTCCGCATCCGCCGAGCACAGAAACGCCACCGCCGCGGCCATGTCCTCCGGAGTGCCGGCACGACGCAACGGCGTGCGCTCGATGAACTCCCGCATGGACTCCCCGGGCGGGATCCCGAGAAGGCGGCTCTTCTCCCGGTCGTTCTGCTCCCACATGGCCGTCGGCACCACCCCCGGGCATACCGCGTTGACATTGAGAAACGGAGCGTAGGCCAGCGCCGCGGACTGCGTAATGCTGATCACCGCCGCCTTGCTGGCGGCATAGTGGACCTGCAGGGCCCGACCCCGACGGCCGGAAATGGAGGAGAAATTCACGATTCTCCCGTAGCTGCGCGCGCACTGCCCGGCATCGCGGACCTCGGGCGGGACCTGGGCCAGCATCCGTTCGGCCACGGCCTGGATCAGGAAGACGAGGCTCTTCTGGTTGACGTCGATGATCCGGTCCCAGTCTTCCTCCGTGACCTCCGCAAACGGCTTGGTCTGCAGGACTCCCGCCACGTTGACCAGAATGTCGATGCGCCCGAATTCCTCGACCGTGCGCGTCACCAGCGCCGGGATCCCCGCGATCCGGGCCAGGTCGAACGGGCAGTCGAGAGCGCGCCTCCCCAGACCGCGGATCTCGGCCGCCGTCGCCGCGGCCGGCGCCGCCAGCCTGTCCACCACCACCACGTCCACCCCCTCCCGCGCCAGCCGCAGAGCCGCCGCCCGACCGATACCCCTCGCGGCCCCCGTGACCATCGCCACCTGCCCAACCGCCCGGCGATTCATGGCTGCACCCCGTACAGATCGTCGGCAATGCGGGTCAGGAAGGGGACGACCCGCCGCGTATACTCCCGATAGAAAGCCTCCGGCAGGGAGTAGAACCGGTGCCGGTTCAGAAAGGCGCCCTCAGCGCTCCGCCGGCCCACCGTCGCGAAGCAGAACTGGTGGAAAACGGGGACGTGCGGATCGGGGCGACGGCCGGCGGCTTCCGCCAGCAGCCGTGCCGCGAGCGCGGAGCCTTCGGCCGCCTCCCGCCGGGCGTAGGCCAGGGCATCCTCCCACCAGAAACGGAACTCGGACGGCGCTTCGTCCCGGAGCACTTCGGCGAAGAGGATCTGGAGGGAGGGAGAGATCTTGAAGTGCAGGCAGCCATCGGTGGCCCGTCCGAGGGTCCGTCGCGTGGCGCCGCCGAGGTCGTCTCCGGAATGGCAGTCGAGCATGAGCCCGGCTTCGCGCAGCAGCCCATGCAGGCTTCGGGTGCGGCGTTCGAGACCTTCGAGACCGTCTTCGAGCCGGTAGTCGGCACCCTTCTCGATGCCGAGATTGGGGGCGACATGGGTCACCGGCAGACCCCGGCGCCGGAACTCCCCGACGAGGAACGCAATCTCCCCCGGCGTCGTCAGCACGTCCGCCACCCCCACCCCCGCCGGGACCTCGTCGATGCTGAGTTCAAGATCGAAGGACCGCCCGCCTCGCTGACGGCCCATCTCGCCCGTCAGCGCCTCCAGGGCCTGCAGTGCGCGCTGGAACTTCGCCGCGCAGGCCCCGATCCGGGCCGGAGTCAACCGCGTCGCGCCCCCCCCCGCGCCCTCAT
>JAFGRS010000643.1 GCA_016935045.1 Lentisphaeria bacterium
CTCTCCGGACCCTGGGGGACTGCCTACGGCGGGAGAAGCTCCGGGTGGCGCGCTGGCTGATCCTGTCCGCTGCGGAGCCCTGCACCGCGCCCGGGGCTCTGGCCGAGGCAAGGCGGACCCTGGCCCGGCTTTCCCGTGGCTCCGTGTTCGCGGTGGGCACGGCCGGCCATTTCGCCGAGCTGAACCGTGGGCGGCCCGCGGCGGATCGTGCCGGGTTCGTCGCCTATGCGCTGGCGGCGGAAGTGCATGCGCACGACCGACGGACCATCCTGGAGAACGCCTGGGCAGCCGGGTGGACGGTGGACGAAGCAGCCCTGCTGTACCCGGGCAAACGCATCGAGGTGGGACCGGTCTCCCTGCGTCCGCGGCAGGAATCTCCGCGTCCCGCCGATCCGGGCGGAGGGCCCGCCGCCGCCGTGGCGCCGTTGCCGGACTGGGCGGATCCGCGCCAGGTCTCCCTGTTCGGGGCCTGTTTCACCCTGGCGGTGGTGGTTTCCCTGGCCGCGGCGGAGGCCGACACGGTGATCCTGTTCGACGCGGTGGGGATGGAGGGTCTGATGGAGAGTTCGGCGGCGCCGCCGCGGCCGGAGGGATTTCCATCCCGTGCCGGTCAGGTCTATCCCTTGTTCCATGTGTTGGCGGACCTGCGTGAGGCAGGAGAGGGGGTCTTCGCGCCCTGCGTGGTGCAGGGGCACCCGTTGCTGCCGGCGCTGCAGTGCCGCAGCGCGGGGCAGCGGCGCATCCTGCTGGCGAACCCGGGGGCGGAGGCGGTCCAGGTGCGTCTGCCATCGGCGTGTCATCCTCGGCGCTGCCGTTGCCTGGATGCCGCGGCCCTGGCGCAGGCGACGGCCGCCCCGGAGGCGTTCCGGGCCCGGGATGCGCTGCGGCCCCTGCGCAGCCAGATCATCGAGCTGCCGCCCTGGGCGTACCTCTGCATCATCGAGGAGGACCACGCATGACGGAAGGCAGCCCCCTGCGCGTCGGCATCCTCGGCTGCGGCTTCTGGTCCGCCTTCCAGGTGGCCGGCTGGCGGGAGGTGGACCGGGTCGAGATCGCGGGCCTCTACAATCGCACGCGGAGCAAGGCCGATGCCCTTGCCGCGGCCTGCGGCGGCATCCACGTCTTCGACACCCCGGAAGCCCTGCTCGGGGCGGGCATCGACGTGGCCGACATCATCACCAGCGAGGAGACGCATCGCCATTTCGTCGAGTTGGCGGCAGCACACGGCGTGCACGTCATCTGCCAGAAACCGATGGCTCCGACGCCGGCGGACTGCCGCGCCATGGTGGAGGCCTGCCGGAATGCCGGCGTGCGCCTGCTGATCCACGACAACTGGCGCTGGCAGACGCCCATCCGCCGCTTCAAGGAGGAGTTGGCGCGGGCCGACATCGGGCGTCCCTTCCGGGCCCATATCCGCTACGCCAACAGCTTCCCGGTGTTCGCGAAGCAGCCCTTTCTGGGGGAGTTGGAGCACTTCATCCTGATGGACATGGGCACCCACATCCTGGACACCGCCCGGGCTCTGTTCGGCGAGGCCGAATCGATCCTCTGCCACACGGCCCGGATCACGCCCGGGATCCGGGGCGAGGATGTGGCCACGGTGCTTCTCCGGATGCGGGACGGGTTGCACTGCACGGTCGAGCTGAGCTATGCCTCTCCGGTCGAGCACGACCGTTTTCCGGAGACGTTCCTCCACGTGGAAGCCGAGAGGGGCAGCCTCGATCTGGCGCCGGATTTCTGGATTCGCCGCACCCGGGACGGCCAGACGGTCTCGTTCCGCGCCCCGCCGCCGGTGTACCGCTGGGCCGATCCGGCCTATCTCGTGGCCACGACCGCCGTGGTGCCCGTCCACCGCGAGTTTGCCCGCTGCCTGCGGCAGGGCGTGCGCAGCGAGACCGAAGGCGAGGAGTATCTGCATACCATGGAACTGGTCTTTGCCGCCTACCGTTCCGCCGCGGCGGGACGGTTGATCCGGCTCACGGGAGACGAGACATGAAGATCGCGTTGCTGGGCGCCGGGGGCAAGATGGGCCTGCGCTGCACCGACAATCTGCTCAAGACCGACCACGACTGCCGTTTCGTGGAGATCGCTGCTCCGGGCGTTGCCGCGCTGGGGTCGAGGGGGGTGACGCCGATCCCGGCGCCCGCAGCCCTGGGGGATGCCGATGTGGCGATCCTGGCGGTGCCGGATCGGCTCCTGCGGCACGTGGCGGCGGCGTCGGTTGCCCTGTTGCCCCCGGGAGCGCTGGTCATGGTCCTGGACCCGGCGGCGCCATTGGCGGGGCAGTTGCCGCGGCGGGAGGACATTGCCTGCTTCGTGACCCATCCGTGCCATCCGCCGGTGATCAGCGACGAATCGGACCCGGAGGCGCGCAGGGACTTCTTCGGGGGCGTCCGGGCGCGGCAGGCCATTGTCTGCGCCCTGATGCAGGGGGCGGAGGAAGACTATGCCCGGGGCGAGGCCGTGGCGCGGACGATCTTTGCGCCGGTGACGCGCGCGCACCGGATTACGGTCGAGCAGATGGCAATCCTCGAGCCGGCGATGGCCGAAACGGTGGTCCTGACGCTGATGGTGACGATCCGGGAGGCGATGGAGGAGGCGGTGAAGGCGGGGGTTCCCGAGGCTGCCGCGAGGGACTTTCTGCTGGGACACATGAACGTCAACATCGGCATTCTGTTCGGGGATTCCGATGCCCGCCTGTCCGATGGGGCGGTGAAGGCGTACGAGCGGGGCCGGAAGGCGATCCTGCGGGAGGATTGGCGGGACGCCTTCCGTCCCGAGCGCATCCTGGCCGAGGTCCGGGCGATCACGGAGGCGTAGAGACGTGAAGCTCGGCATCGGCAGCTACACCTACGGCTGGGCCTTCTCCGAAGCCGCGGCCGGAGCCGGTCGGGGGATGGACCTGCCGGAGCTGATCCGGCGTGCCGGGGGTCTGGGTGTCGGCGTGGTCCAGATCGCCGACAACGCGGCGCCGGAACGGCTCCCGGAGGCGCGCCTCGAGGCGTTGGCCGAGCAGGCCGCGGAGGCGGGCATCGAGCTGGAGTTGGGCGGGCGGGGGCTGACCCGGGAGAACCTCGACCGGCATCTGTCCGTCGCCCGCCATCTCGGGGTCTCTCTGCTGCGCTTCGTCATCGACGGGGACGCCTACCGGCCGCCCGTTGGGGAGGTGGTGACCCTGCTGCGGCAGGCCGTGCCGCGCCTGCGGGAC
>JAFGRS010000644.1 GCA_016935045.1 Lentisphaeria bacterium
ACACGAACAGGTTCGTTCCGAACCGATTGCAACACCAATCCCGGCGCTGCACCCGTGTGTCGGGCGCTTCCGGGCGCCGCTGGGAGTGACCGCTGCAACCCGCTTGTCGGCAGATGGCTCCCTTCGTGTTCCTGCGCCTGTTTCGCGGTTCGTAAATAGAAAAGACCAGCCTGGACTATGCACGCGACGCAACGCCGGCTCCGGATGCAACGCCGCGGAAATGGACGTTCCGCGGGCGCGTGCGGGTGAGAGATGCTTGCCTCGATACCCCCTGCCATTCTCCTTCTGACTGCCGTTCTGGCCGCGGGGTTGGTCCCGGGCGCGGGACCGGCGGCGGCCTGTGCGGCCATGGCGGCGGCAATCCTGCGGCCGTTTCCCCGGGGGCGCCGTTTCCGCGTCCTGTGGTGGTGTGTCGCCGCCCTGTTCCTCTGGGTCGTGGTGACCCTTCTTCCCCTCGGTTCGGGGGGCGGCGGGGCCTTTCGCCGGGAGCAGTGGGACGCGCTGCGGGGCTTTGCGGACGCCGCGGAGGATCTCCTCCCCGGGGCCGAGGCCGTGGGGGACCATCCGCGTCTGACCCTGAACCGTGATGGCACGCTGCGTTGGCTGTTCCTGGCGACCGGGGCCTGGGCCCTGTTCCTCTACACGGCCTCGCTCCGGCTCCCGGGGCGTCTGCTGCTGCTGAAGGCAATGGTGGCAGTGGGTGCTGCCGTGGCCGTCAGCGGGGTGGTCTTCCGGATCGTGGACCTGCCGGCGGATCGTGTCCTGGGCTGGTACCCGGTCGCCGACCTGGGAGGAGGCACGCCCCTGGGACCCTTTGTCAACCGGAACCACTTCGCCGCCTTCTGCGCTCTGCTTGCCCCCCTGGCTCTGACCCTGGCCGCGGCGCCGTCCCGCCATCCGGTGCTCTTCGTGCGCGGCCGCCGGGGGCTGCGCCAGGGCCTGTACCTGACCACCTCCCCGGCCGAACGTCTTGCGTGTCTGCTGGCACTCGTCGTCCTGGGCGGAGCGGTCCTGTTCTCCCGCTCCCGGGGCGGGACCGGAGCGCTGCTGCTGGGGATCAGCCTGTGCGCCTTCCTGTGGCTGCGTTCCGGCCGCAGCACCGCACTGCTTGCTGCCCTGGGGGCTGTGGGGGCCTTCCTGCTGGTTGTCTGGTGGCCCGACCCGGCGCTGCAGTCGCGTTTTCACGGCATGCGGGACCCCTTGGGGGCTGTCGGTGCGCGCTGGGATGTCTGGAACGATGCCATCCGTCTCTGGGCCCGATTGCCGCTGGCCGGCGCCGGGCTGAATGCCTTCCGCGTGGTCTCCCCCGGCATCACGTCCTGGGCCACCCTGCAGGAAGCGACACACGCCGAGAGCGAGGCGATGCAGTGGCTGGCTGAGACCGGCGTGGTGGGTGTCCTTCTGGCTGGCGTCGTCGGCGCAGGCTGGCTGGTGATGAGCTGGGGGGTCACCTATGCCGGCGCCCGTCACCTGTTTGCCTTCGACATGTGGGACGGCGGGGACGAGTCCCCGGAGGAACCGTCGGCGGTGCGCTCGGAGGACGAGAGCGGGGGTGTGGTGCCCTTTGCCTTCGCCGCCGCGGCATGGGCGGGGCTTGGCGCCATGGGGTTCCAGTGCCTGGTGGATATTCCGAGCCGTATCCCCCTGGCAGCCTGGGCCACGGCGTGCGTGGCGGGCCTCATTGCACCTCTGCCGACGGCACGGCGGCGGGGCGCCCGTGCGGTGGCGACCTGGATGTGGCCCGAACGGCTCCTGAGCCTGCTCGCCCTGTGCGGACTGCTGGCCGTGTGCTGGTGGCGCCCCGGCTGGCGTGCGCTCTACCGGGACCGCATCTCCTGGCTCGAACAGGCCCAGCCCGGCGAAACCCTTGCGCTCCTCGATGACGTCCCGACCTACTGGCAGGCATGGTACGAACTCGGTGACCGCCTCGGCAGGCCGGCACGGAACCCGACGGAGACGCCCCCGGCGCCGGACGCGCCCGCTCTCTCCCGGCGGGCACTCGAACGGGCCCTGCAGTGCAGTCCGCGCAACCCGACCCTTAGGAGCAACCTGGCCTGGCGTCTGTGGCACGCCGGAAGTTACCCCGATGCCCGCATCCACCGCGACGCATCCCTGGCACTCGTGCCCGATGACAGACGCGAACTGCAAAGCTGGTTGCAGGCGGAGTGGGCCGCCGGCTTCCCGGAGGAGGCGCACGGCCTGGTGCGCCGTCTTCTCGAACAGGATGAGTGCGGTCCGGAAGCCGTTGCCGCGGTTCGCGTCCTGGCGTCTCGGGAGATCGCCGCGGGCAGCACCGGGAGAGCTCGGGAGCTGGTCCTGGCGGCTCTGCGTGTGTTCCCCGACGAGGCGCAGTTGCTGACGGTGTTGGCGGCCTGCGAAAAGCGCCTGGGGTATGGCGAGAGAGAACGTCAGGCCCTCCGACACCTGGTGGCCTGCGGCGGCGGTACGGCGGCTCAATGGTGGCGACTCGCGGAACTGCACCGGGAACTCGGGGAGAAGGAGGCCCTCCAGGAGGCCCTCGGCATGGCCACCAGACTCGATCCGCGCCGCAGGCGGGCCGCCGATGAACTCTGGCGCCAGTTCCTGCAGCAAAGCAAGCCAGAAAGTGGCGGGAGCAGCAACGGGGCCGAGGAACGCAGATGACGGGGATCGGCAATGGGAGCGCTTCGCATCGAGAGCGCAGAGACGCCCCGTGAGGGAAGGGTGGGTCTCGCGCCGAGAACCCGGAGGTCCCGATAGGAAGGTCGGGAAGAACGCGGAAGATCAACGGGTCCACCGAACAGCCCCGGGCAACTCGCCGCGCATACGCAACACCCATCCGCGCGGCGCCCTGTCCGGTGCCGCCGGCCCGCGGCGGCATAGCCCCGGCGGAGAC
>JAFGRS010000645.1 GCA_016935045.1 Lentisphaeria bacterium
GAATCGGCTCAGCAGGAGCTTCGCCCTCCAGGGGATGGGGCGTCGCGCAGTCGGTGCGGACTGGAGGGCGAAGCTCCTGCTGAGCCGATTCCCGGATTGGTCTGAGGCATTACTGCAGTCGGGCATCTGGCCTTGACGTGCGGTGGAGGGGAGGTGATGGTGTGGTCGACGGTCCGGGGTTTGGGGGTGGGCTGGTTTGGCGGGGGCGCCGCGCCGTTTGAGGCAGCGTTCGACCATGGGATGACGGCCATGAGAATCCTCGGGATGATGGCGTTGGCTGCCGCGCTGGCACAGGGCGCCGACAACCTCATGGGGAATGCATCCTTCGAGACGCTGGATGCGGACGGGGGTCCCCTGGGGTGGCGCTGGGACGGCGGCCGTGCCGGTGCCCAGTGCGCCGTCGATGCCGAAGTGGCGCGCAGCGGCACCCGGTCGCTGCGCCTGGTCAACGGGACACCGGCGGCCCCGCACGTGTACAGCAGCCTCATGCAGACGGTTCGGGTAGAGCCGAACACACCCTACACGTTGTCCTGCTACGTCCGCACCGACGGGGGCGGCAAGGCCTGGATCGGGGGCGGTGAGGCGTGGCAGTGGCGCATCGGCTTTCCGGCAGGGACGCAGGGTTGGCAGCGTGTTTCGGGGTCCCTTCGGACCGGCGCGAGGGAGACCTCGTTGACCGTGCGCATCCTGACCGAGAGCCCGACGGCCGGGCTGTGGGTGGACGACGTGCAGTTGGAGAAGGGGGACGGCGCTTCGGAGTTCGTCTACGACCCGCCCCTGGAACCGGGACGCTGCCGGTTGCGGTTGCTCCCGGTCCATCCCGGGCCGAACCTGGTCCCGAACCCGTCCTTCGAACAGGTCGACGGCGTGCGTCCCAAGGGCTGGATGTGGGACCAGCGGAACACCGATGCGGCGCTGACCATCGACCGAGAGACCGTGCACGGCGGTTCGGTGTCTCTGAAGTTCACCAACGGCACGCCCTTCGGGGCCCACGTCTACGGCTGGTTCGGAGCCGTCGGCAACCTCCCGGTCAAGTCGGGCACTCCCTACACTCTGTCCGCCCATGTGCGTTCCGAGGATACCTTCACGGCCTGGATCGGTGGCGGCGA
Source organism: Lentisphaeria bacterium (assembly GCA_016935045.1). Taxonomy (GTDB): domain Bacteria; phylum Verrucomicrobiota; class Lentisphaeria; order Oligosphaerales; family JAFGRS01; genus JAFGRS01. Next base: position 1,110 of record JAFGRS010000645.1, read on the forward strand.
GGGCTGGACTCTGCGGCTGCGCATCCCCCATACCCACGGCCGCTGGGAACACGTCACGCGCACCTTCACCACGGGTCCCGAGGAGACGTCCTTCCCGTTGATGCTGGTGACCGAGAGCCCGACGGCGGGATTCTGGGTCGACGACCTGCAGTTCCGTGAGGGCGTGGTGAACCTGCCCGCGGAAGTGGACCCGGACAATCCGACGGATTTCGTCGAGGCCGGGGCAGACCCCCCTGCAGCGGTCGAACACCGGGGTTCGCCGGTGGCGACTTCCTGGGCACCGTCGCGGTATCCCCCGGCCGAATGGGCTTTCTGCACGGACCTGTTCGAAGCGTCTGGCTGCGTTGCCCGCGGGACCGTCGCGGACGGCGACAGCCTCGAGGTGACCCTCGAAGACGCGCGGGGAACCCTCATCGCGCGGGAACGCGAGGCCGTGCCGGCGGACGTGCGTCTGGCCCGTCTGGAGTTTGCCGCCAACATCGGCCACGTGTCCTCCCCGACGGTTGCGGTCCACACCCGCCTGTGGCGCGGCGCTGTCGTGGCGGCGGAACAGCGGCGGGAGGTGCACCTGGTGACTCCGGCCCGGATCGAGGCGCAGTTGGCCCGGGTGGAGGCAGGCGCCGATCGCCTCCGGGCCCTGGTGGCGGGTCCGGGTCCCAGCGGCGCCGCGGACCATGCGCGTGTCAGCCTGACCGTGTTGGACCAGTTCGTCGCCTGGGCACGCGAGGATGTACGCCACGACCGCCCCGACCGCGCCTGGGACGCGGCCGTGGTGATGGGCGACATCGCCCAGCGCGCCATCGAGGCAGCGCAGGCCATCGAGCAGGGCCGGGCCCCGGCCCGGCCGGTACCGCGCTATGTGACCTCCCCCCTGCGCCTGGAAGGCCCCTCTTTCCTGGGCACCACGGCGTGGCCGGACGGTCTGCGGGAAACGCGTCCCGTCTTCTTCGTGGGCTATGGCCACTTCAGCCAGGTGCGGCAGGACACGGAACGTTTTCCGGACTACGGCTGCAACCTGATCCAGATCGAGTTCGGACCCCGCGGCGTCTGCGTGGCGGAGGACCATTGCGACGACCGCGCCGTGAAGGACTTTCTGGCCGTGTGCGACCGTGCCGCGGCCGCGGGTGTGGCCGTCAACCTGCTGCTGAGCCCGCACTATTTCCCGGAGTGGGCCCTGGCCAAATGGCCGCACCTGCGGGACTGCCGAGGCGGCTTCTTCGGCTACTGCGTGCATGCACCGGAGGCACGGCAGGTGATCGAGACCTCCCTGCGCCACGTCATCCCCCGCATCCGGGACCATCCGGCGCTGCACAGCCTCTGCCTCAGCAACGAACCCATCAGCACCGAACTGGACGCCTGCCCCCAGGTCCGGGAGGGCTGGCAGCGCTGGCTCGAAGCCCGGCATGGTACCGTGGCAGCCCTGAACCGGCGCTGGCGCTCCGAACACCGGACCTTCGCGGACATTGTCGTGCCCAGGCCCTTTCCGCGCACGGCCGCCGGCGTGGACTTCGTGCGCTTCAACCAGGAGCTGTTTGCCGGTTTCCACGCCTGGATGGCGGAGATCATCCACGAGATGGCCCCGAACCTTCCGGTCCACGCCAAGATCATGATGGGGGCGCACTTCGGCGCCAACCCGCACGGCATCTGGAGCGTCTGCCCCCAGCTCTTCGGGGAACTCAGTCAAATACACGGAAATGATTGCTATTGTATGTTCTCAGACCATGGGGAATGGACCAACGGCTGGCAGCTGCACGAGATGGCCTATGATTTTCAGCGCAGCACCGGGGACAAGGCCGTGTTCAACTCGGAGAACCATGTCATCACCGACCGGGACCACCGGGCCATTCCCCCCGAACACCTCTACGCGACACTCTGGCAGGGGGCTCTGCACGGGCAGAGCGCCACCACCCTATGGGTCTGGCAACGCACCTTCGACCATGCCTCCGACCTCGAGGGCAGCGTCATCCACCGGCCCGACGCCGCGGAGGCGGTGGGGCACTGCGCACTCGACCTGAACCGGCTCGCCCTCGAGATGACCGCGCTGCAGCGCTTGCCGCCCGCCGTCGTTCTGTTCTGGTCTCAGGCGTCGGCGATCCATGACGACAACCACTGGACGGTCCTGCGGAACGTCTACCGCTATGCGAGCTTTCTCGGTGTTCCCCTGGGTTTTGTCACGGAGCGTCAGCTCGAAACCCACGCGGCCGGGGGCGCGCTGCCGCATGCCCTGGCGCAGGGCGGTGCGAAGGTCCTCGTTGTGCCCCGGGCACGGTTCGGTTCGGATGCCGTTGTGGACGCACTGCGGCGGATCGGCGAGGGGCCGCTCCGCGTGCTCCGCGTGGGGGAGTGCCTGACCCACGACGAGTACGGACAGACGCGGCCGGGAGCGCCGCTGCCAGGGCACGCTGTCGATGGGCTTGATCTGCCTGAGCTGGAAGCATTTAAGGCGTTCCGAGAGGCCTCCCTGGGCTGGGGGCTCGCGACGCCGCTGCGGGTGCTGGCGGCGGATGGGATGCCCCCCTACGGGCTCGAGGTGCGCAGTGTTCGGCTTGCCGACGGTCGGCGCGTTGCCGCCGTCTGCAATCACCGCCGCGAATCGGTCGAGGTCATCCTGCATGCCGATGGGAACCCCACTCCGTCGCGGGACCTCATCGCGCTGAAGCGTCAGGAACCGGGCTTCTCCGTGGAACCCCTCCGACCCCTGCTTCTCGAAGTGCCCCCCCGGTAAGGCGTTTGTGCGGGAGAGGGGCTCTCCGAGTCCTGACGCACAGCCCCGGTTCCCCCAGAAGAGGTGGGGGGCGCGCCGCCGCTCAGCCCCCCTTCTCCCGGATCAGCGCCCCACTGCCGCAAGGACAGTGGTGGCGGGGACCCGGACGCCGCTCAGCCCCCC
>JAFGRS010000646.1 GCA_016935045.1 Lentisphaeria bacterium
ACCCGGGCGGCCGGGACAGCCGCCCTACCCTTCTACCCGGGCGGCCGGGACAGCCGCCCTACTCTTCAGTCGTCGTCCTCGTCGTCGTCCTCGTCGTCGTCCTCGTCGTCGGCGCGGTCTTCCCAGTCGCTTTTCGAGAGGAGTTTTCCGCGCCCGTCGAAGCGGAATTCGCGCTGCCTGTCCGCGGTGCGCACGGTGGCGGTGAAGTGGATGTCATGGCGGCCCACGACATCGCCCTTCTCGACGGCGGCGAAGGTTTCATGGCGCCGGATGGAGAGTTCGTGGTGTTTCGGGAGCTTCTCATCCCGGATGGTGCTCTCGAGGGCACGGGGTACGTACTGCCCGGCGATGGGAATGTCTTCTTCGAGGATGCGGCCGTCCCGCAGGACCGCGGTCTCGAGGAGGAACCCGTCCTGTTCGAGCTGGACCACGAATACCAGGATGCCCTCGTCGTCCTCCCATTCCACTTCCCGGACCTTGGCCCGGGGATAGCGTTCCCGGACCCGGGTCAACGCCTCCTGGGGGAGTTCGAGGATTCGGTCCGAGGCAACCTGGATTTCGCGCCGGCTGCCGTCGGGGGCCGTGTACTTGATCTCGTACAGGATGCGGGGCTTGCTCAGGGGCACGAACCTGCCCGAACGGGCGATGCCGCGGCGCTCGTGTTTCTCGACCCGGGAGATACGACAGCCCGCGAGGCGTTCCCGGAGCGTTTCCCGCAGGCTTTCGGGGATGTCCTTCAGGTCGACCCGCCCCTCGATCTCTCCGATGACGCCCTCCTCGGTGATCTCGACCTCGAACCGGTTGCGCCCCTCGACGAGGTTGACCTCGTAGTACCACGCCCCCCGTTCCCGCTCCTTGCCGATGCCGGTGATCCGGGCCCCGGGGAAGTTCGCCTCGATCACCTTGGCCGCGGCCGGCGGCAGGCGCCACTTGCCCGCCGACACCTCGGCGGCCAGGCTGAGAAGGAGCACGGCAGCCACCACGCGCGGGCTGCCGCATGTCGTCCTCGAGTCCATCGTCGCACCCCCTCGCTCATCGTCTCAGAATTGCCTGTACTCGCGAATCCATGCCTTCGAGGCCCTGTTGTCTGCGTGTCCGCACAGGCAGGCGCTGGCGGTCCAGGCAGATGGGAGACGATCCGTGCGCTGCGTCGTGCAGGCATTTGCGGCGCCCGGCCCCTCGCGGGCGCCTCGGCTGTCGTCCGGGAGACCATGGGCCGATGCGTGCGTTCGCATCGGGGGGTTGGCAGGCGGACTTCCGGCACGCGGCCCCCCGCCGGGGGCTGCACTGCCCGACGAGGGCCCAGCTCCAGCGGACCGTGCCGCCAACGGCAGCCGGAGGAGTGCCCGGCAACCCTTGCCCCGTACACTGCTCAACTCGATCCCGCCGCCGTGGGCCCGGACAATGGCATCGGCGAGAGAAAGCCCCAGACCGTTGCCGGGGGTCGAACGGCTGCTGTCGGCACGGTAGAAGCGTTCGAAGGCCCGTCCGAGTTCCTCGGGGGCCATGCCCACGCCCGTGTCCGCCACGCACACGCAGGCCTGGTTCCCCTGCACGCCTGCCTCCAGGGCCACTCGCCCCCCCGCGGGCGTATACTTCAGCGCATTGTCGATCAGGTTCGACACCGCCCGTTGCAGGCGGGCCCGGTCACCCAGCACCGATGGTCCCTCCGCAGGCGCCTCGAGGGTCCACTCCAGCCCGCAGTCCTCGGCCACGGGACGAAACACCTCGAAGGCGTCCCCCAGCAGCGCGCCCAGGTCCACCTCCCGGCGCGTCACGGCATCGATGCCTGCCTGCACTTCGGCGATGTCGAGCATGGTGTCGATGAGGTGGACGAGCCGGTCGCATTCCTCGATGACGGTCACCAGCGCCTCCCGCGTTGCGGAGGGTGTGTCCGCCCCGCGCAGGGCCGTCTCCGCCGCCGCCCGGACGCGGGTCAGGGGACTGCGGAGGTCGTGGGCGACGTTGCTGGTCATGTCCCGCAACTCCGTGACCACCCGGTCGATGCGGTCCAGCATGCCGTTGAAGGCCGTGACCAGGGTCTCGATCTCCCTGCCGCGGTGGCCCGCCGGAACCCGTTCGGCGAGGTCGCTGCGCCCGATGCGCAGGGCCGTCGAGGTCACCTGAGCGACCCCGTGCAGGGCACGGGAGACGCTGCCCCAGCAGAGGACGGACCCCAGCAGAAGCGTCCCCGACACCGCGCCCCCAAAGCTCCAGCGGAAGGCGCCGCGGATGCCTGCATCCGCCCGCAACGAACGCCCCACCTGGATGTAGTTGCCGTCACGGCTGCGTGCTTCCGCCAGGCGCAATGCCGTGTCCAGACCGGGTGGATCGAGGGTGCGCAGACGGGCCTCCCCGGGCATGAGCTTCCGCAGGGACTCATCCGGGAGCAGCAGACCGGGCCAGGCGGACAGGTCCGAGGAAGCCAGCAGCGTCAGCTTGGGAGAAACCATGGCCAACACCACGTTTTCGGCCCCGGCGGAGGTCGCGTCCCGCCGGAACTCGTCCGCCACGACCTTGAGGCCGAACTCCTCGTACAGGGCATCGAACTCCCGCACCGACTCCAACAGCATGTCGTCCGTGCGCTCGCGGAGGGCACGGTGCAGCACCGCGTCCCCGGTGGCGAAGAGGATGGCCGCAAGTCCCGCAAAGAGCAGCGCATACCACAGCACCAGGCGGGCACGCAACGTCCCGAATGTGGGCCGCAGCCTACTCCAGGACATAACCCACACCCCGTACCGTCTGGATCAGCTTGCGCGCGTAGGGACGGTCGATCTTCTCCCGCAGGCGGCAGACCGCCGCCTCGACCACGTTGGCCTGCGGGTCGAAGTTGAAGTCCCAGACGTGTTCCATGATCATGGTCTTGGTCACCACGCGTCCCCGGTTCCAGGCCAGGTACTCGATCAGAGCATACTCCTTGGGCTTGAGGTCCAGCACCTCGTCCCCGCGGCTCACACGGCGCCGCCCCAGGTCCACCGTCAAGTCCTCGACCTGGATGGTGTCGGGAGACCCCTGACCGGCGGAGCGGCGGATGAGGGCATGGACGCGGGCCTGGAGTTCCGCAAAGGCAAAGGGTTTGACCAGGTAATCGTCCCCCCCGGCCTGCAAACCCCGGACCCGGTCGTCCACCGACCGCTTGGCGCTGAGCACCAGCACGGGAGTCCGGATGCCGCGCCGGCGAAGCCGCTGAATCAGACTCAGACCATCGAGCCCCGGCAGCATGATGTCAACCACCGCCGCATCGTAGGGTCCCAGCGTCGCAGCCTCCAGACCCGCCACCCCGTCCGCCGCATGGGTGACCGCGAAACCGGCCTGCTTCAGGCCCTGGACAACGAACCCCGCGGTCCCCGAATCGTCTTCGACCAACAGGATTCTCATCTCTCGTCCTCAGCAGGCCGGTCCGGGTCCTCCTCGGCGCCCGCCGGCGTCAATCATCGTCGTCATCGTCATCGTCGTCGTCATCATCGTCGTCGTCATCGTCCTCATCGTCCTGTGCGGAAGCCTTCCCCAGCAGCGGGTTCCCGGCGCCGTCCAGGCGCACCCGGATGGTGGCCGCGCCATCGGCGGAGGAGCAGGCAATCTCGTACACCACCTGCGGCGGATCCAGCGGCACGAACGTGCCCTTGACCGGGCGCCCGCAGACCTCGTGGCGCTCGACACGGCGCACCTTCACCTCACCCACCGCCTTCTTCAGCCCCGCGGCCACGTCGGCGGGAAGGTCCTCGCCCTTCATCGTCTCCTCGATCTCGCCGATCTTGCCGTCCGCGGTCACCTCCATCTCGATCCGCCGGCCCTTCCAGGTCAGCTCGACCTCGTAGTACCGTACGCCCTTCTCACGCTCCCGTTCCACCTCGTCGATCTTCGCCCCGGGGTAGCGGGACTCCACCGCGGCCCGGACCGCGTCAGGCAGCGCGGGTGCCGCGGACGCCGCGGCGGTCCCCACGACGACCGCACACACGGCCACCAGCGCCACCAGCCTCGATGCTCCCCAACTTCGCACAATTCTCGTGCCCATCGCCGTCGCCTCCTTGACTCTGCAACACCGTCTCCGGCCACGCGCGGCAGCAATCCTGTGCCACCGTGCCTCTACAGATGCCCTCCCCACCTTACCCTGCCGTGATGCGAAGATTAAGGTTTCTTAATCCGCGCCATCCATGCTCCCCCCGGCCGCGAGCAGGTGAGCAAAGCACTTCTGCTTGAGCAGCAGGTTCCGGCAGGGCGTCGCGGACTCCCGACGGCAAGGAGACGATCAGTACATGGCAATCCCCATCTCCAGCTTGGCCTGCCGTTGCGCCGTTCGATCTTCCGGGATTTCGCGGTAGATATCAGCGATGTCCCCGGCGCGTTCCCGGATGCGTTGGCAGAGTTGACGTGCGGTGAGGCGGTTGCCCTGGGCCAGGGCGAGTCGTTGGCACCAGCGCCGGTCGATGCGCAGGTTCCAGTCCTGTTTCGAGGCGGGGGCGTTCGGGCGGTAGGAGGTGTCGATGGTGTCGTCGCAGCGGTTCCCGATGTTGTGGCGGCAGGGGTGGCAGATATCGTCGGCGCCGAGTTCGATTTGCAGCGTCACGTCGGGATTGGCGAGGATGGTGGCGGCCACGGAATGCAGCGCATGTCCGTAGGGGTGCGGAGCGTACTCTCTCCTGCCTTCCCCGAGGGCCGTGAGGATGTCGACGAAGTGGTGTGGCTTGATGGTGAGCATGGTTGGCCTCTGCTTCCGGTTCCGGATCGGGCTCCGGTGATCGTCTACGGGGCAAACCGATCCCGCAGGAGCTGGTCGATGATGCCGTGTTGCTGCGGCTCGATGGTCACGTTGCGGACGGCTTCGGGTCCGAGCCTGTCTTGGAGCTGCTGGAGGTAGAGGCTCCGCGGTGGAACCGGAGCGCCCTTGGACTCGATATGGCCGTTGCCCTTGATCTGTCCCGTGCAGCCGCTGCAGACGTTGTTGGCCGTGGGAGGCTTCTGGCAGTCGATGCTGCGGGCGCGGCAGTTCCAGAAGACCATGTTGGCGCCGGCCCAGCCGTGCCCGGTGCCGGAGCGTCCGCGCCACTGCACGTTCAGGGCGCCGCAGGCCACGTTGTCGTACAGGGTGCCGGTCGCCCAGCGGTGGTGCGGTCCCGAGTCCGAATGCGTCTGATCGGCCACGCAGTCGAGGAAGACGTTGGGACCTCGGGCCCTGGCGTGCATGACGTAGTCGTGCCTGCCGCCGCGCGTGTAGCAGCGCTGCACCAGGCAGAATTGCCCGGTCAGGGCAAAGGAGTAGCGTCGTCCGCCGGCGATCTGCGAGACCGGATCGAGGCAGGTGCAGTCCTGGACGGTGATTTGCTTGCCGCCGGAGCCGATGTTTACGCAGCTGTAGCCGAAGTGGACGGCCTCGACGTCCCGCACCCAGCCGTCGCGGAGGGTATGGATCTTCACCGCGTCCCAGGCGTGGTTCTCGTCGCTTCTCTCCTGGCCTTGCCGGTACTCGCTGACCAGGCGCAGGCTCTCGATACCCACGTTGCGAAGGCGCCCGTCGGGATGGGTCCTGTAGACGCAACCGCCGCCGAATTCGGCCTCGATGGCAAGGACGATGGGAGCATCGAGGGTGATGGCGGTGTCCGTGATGTTCACGATCCGTCGTTCGAAGCCGAGGTTGTAACCCGCCGGCGTCCAGTTCTGCACCGGGTCCTGAGGGCCCCGGTTCAGTTTGTCGGTCCCCAGGGCGCGGATCCACGCTTCCGTTCCCGGCCGGAAGACGACGATCTCGTCGCCCACGGTCAGCCCGTCGGCCGAGACCAGCTGCAAGGTACGGGCTCCCACGGGTACCCGTGAATCGGCAATGGCGCGCCGGCTACCCTCGATCTCCTGCCCGGGATTCCCACCGCGGATATCGATCAACGCACGCTTGGCCGTCCCGGTCGCCACGATGACGGTCCCTCGCGGCCCCCTCCCTGCCCCGCGCAGGACCACACCGGATTCCCGGATCCGCAGCGTCCCCTCGACCCGGTAGGTGCCCGCCTCGAGCCATACGGCCCCGCGGAAACCGTCCGCGTCAATCGTCAGGGCGGCAACCCGGTCGATCGCGCCCTGGATCCGTTCCGTATCGTCCCCGGCATCACGGGCCGCCAGGACCACCCTGGCGGGAACATCGGGCAACGCCACACCACCCCCTCGATACCCGCAGCAGGAGAAATCCGGCATCCGGTCCCCGTTCTCCGCGGTCGC
>JAFGRS010000647.1 GCA_016935045.1 Lentisphaeria bacterium
CTTCTGCTTCGTTCCCTCCCAGGTGCAGGCATGGAGCATCGAGCCCGGGAAGCCCCTCGTGCAGCGCTTCCGTATCCTGGTGCACGACGGACCAGCCGATGCCGGCGTGGCCGAACGCCTCTACCGGGACTGGGCAGAACCCCCCGAAGTGACCCTGGTACCGCCCGGCACAACGAAAGGACAGCAACCATGAACGACCCGAAGGAGACCGGCCCAGGGGCACTGGCCCATGGTCTGCCCATGGTTACAGCCCAGGACGGGGACGCCCTGGCGCAGGAGAAGGCCGAACTCGCCGCCCTCGAACAGCAGCCCCTCGGGAGTCGGCTGTCGCGCTACATGAGCCGGACCGGGCCGGGTTGGCTCCAGAGCGCCATGACCCTGGGCGGGGGGAGCGCGGTGGCGTCGCTGACCATGGGGGCCCTGTACGGGTACAGGCTGCTCTGGGTGCAGCCGCTGGCGATGTTGTTGGGGGTACTCATGTTGTCGGCCGTGTCGCACCAGAGTCTGTCGACGGGGGCTCGGCACTACGGTGCGATGAAGGTGTACGTGCACCCCGTCGTGGCCTGGGCCTGGGCCTGGTGTACGCTGCTGGCGACCCTGATCTGGCATTTCCCGCAGTATGCCCTGGCCGCCGGCATGCTCGAGGACATGATCAAGACCGGGACGGGCTTCGCGCCCAGCGGGGGTATGCACACGGCCTATCTGCTGTGCATGGGGCTGGCGATTCTGGTCCTGTCGACGGCCATCACCTGGAACTATGGTAAGGGCCGGCGCGGCATCCGCCTCTACGAGCGGGGTCTGAAGGGTCTGGTCTGGCTGATCATCCTGGCCTTCCTGGCGGTGATCCTGCATGGGACGCTGGCTGGCCGCATTGCCTGGGGACAGGTGGTCAAGGGTTGCCTGCCTCTGTACATCCCCACCGACAGCCGCGGCGCCGCCACCGTGCTGGGGGCCTTCGGCGCGGCCGTGGGCATCAACATGACCTTCCTCTTCCCCTATACCCTCCTGGCCCGCGGCTGGGGGCGGGAGCACCGCACCCTGGCGAAGTTCGACCTGCTCTCGGGCATGCTGATCCCCTATGCCATTGCCACCGGGCTGATCGTCGTGGCGGCCGCCGCCACCCTGCACGGGACGCTCCCCGACGGCGCCAAGAGCATCTCGCCGGTGGCCGCGGCGGGGATGTTCACCCAGGCCGGTATGGGGGAGGCCTTTGCCCACTACGTATTCGGACTCGGGATTCTCGGTATGGCTCTGAGCACCATCACCCTGCACATGCTGGTCAACGGCTTCGCGCTGTGCGAGATCCTCGGCATCGAACCCGTGGGCTGGAAGTACCGCCTTGCCTGCCTGACCCCCGCGCCCGGGGTCCTCGGCGTCGTGCTCTGGTCCAGGATGGGAAGCTGGGTGGCCATTCCCACCTCGGCGGCCTGCGCCATCATGCTCCCCGTCGCCTACATCGGCTTCTTCTGCCTGCACAACCGTCCGGATTTCCTCGGCGCGGACATGCCGCGGGGACGCCGGCGCAGCGCCTGGAACGTCGCCATGCTGCTGGCCATCGTCGCCGCGGCCGCCAGCACGGTCTACGCCTTCGCCAACCAGGGCACGTGGTCGCCGGCCATGCGCTGGGGAATGATCTTCCTCTTCCTGGCGATCTGCGTCGGACTGTTCGTCGCCGGCCTGCGCCGCCGGGCCGGGGCCCGGACGGGGAGGTCGCTCTGACGGGAAATCGTCTTCCTCGCCATCGCGGGGATGGCGATGTTGCTCGGGATTCGGTCCGGCGGTGCCCAGTGTGGGAGGCGCACTCCGTGCGGCGTACTGGAGCGCCCGCGTCCGCGCGGGCAGGGTACCGCGAACCCGCCCCGGCGCGGAGCGGGCATCGCGGGCTCCAGGGGTGTCGCGGCAGGGCCGGCGGTCCCCGACGGCCGAGGCATGGCCGCGAGGCCGCGGCCGGTCCAGGATGGATCCCGCCCGGGGGCCGTGCGGGGTACTGGAGATGGGGGATGCCGCCCGGGGACCGTGCGGGGCACTGGGGATGGGGGCGCCCCCGGGTGAACCATCGTCCCCCTTCTTGGTAGATCCTCCCGTGTCGGCTCCCTACGCCAGCCCGTCGAGGATGCGCTGCTGCTTGTTGATGGACTCCTGGTGGATGGCCTTGAAGACCGTGTCCACGAACTCGGGGCTGAAGCCGTACTCGGTCCCCCTCAGGTGTACCCGTCTGACGATCTGGTCCCAGCGGCTGGTCTGCAGCACGGTGATGTTGTTCTCGCGCTTGATGCGCCCGATCTGCTCGACCACTTCCATGCGCCTGGCCAACACGGACATCACGTCCCCGTCCAGGCGGTCGATCTCCTCGCGCAGTTCGCTCAGGCGGCGTTGGTAATCCGAGTCGGTGCCATCGGCTTCGCGGGCCACGAGCCTGCCCAGAATGACCCCGAGCTGCTCCGGGGTGACTTGCTGCGCGGCATCGCTCAGGGCTTCTTCGGGTCTGCAATGCGTCTCGATCATCAGCCCGTGGTAGTCCAGGTTGATTGCCCGCTGCGCGATGTCCGCAACGAGGTCCCGCCGCCCGGAAATGTGGCTCGGATCACAGAACATGGGCAGTGTCGGGAAGCGCCGTCGCACCTCGATGGGGATCTGCCATTGGGGTTCGTTGCGCAGGGGCGATTTCTCCAGGCCCGAGAACCCCCGGTGCAGGGCGGCGATGCGGCGGATTCCCGCCTTGTTCAGCCGCTCGATGGCGCCCACCCAGAGTTCGACGTCCGGGTTGACCGGGTTCTTGACCAGGACCGGGACGTCCACTCCCGACAGCACGTCGGCGAGTTCCTGGATGGCGAAAGGGTTGACGGTGGTGCGGGCGCCCACCCAGAGGATGTCGATGCGGGCCCGCAACGCCTCGTAGACGTGTTTGCCGTTGGCCACCTCGATGGCCGTCAGCATGCCGGTCTCGGCCCGGACCCGCTGCAGCCAGCGCAAACCCACCGAACCGACACCCTCAAAACTCCCCGGCCGCGTGCGCGGCTTCCAGATTCCGGCACGGTAGATCGATATGCCCAACCTCTGCAGCCCCCGGGCCGTGGTCAGTACCTGCTCCTCGGTCTCCGCGCTGCAGGGACCGGCGATGACAATGGGCCGGGCAACGCTGGGAAGACCCCACTCCGTCAGGGGCGCCAGGTCGAGTGCTGTGCTCATGCCATGGTTTCCTCGATCGTCCAAGGCCCGAACCCGGGCCGGAGGCGAACTCCGCCCGGCCCCGGGGCGCCGTATCCCCGTCCCGCTGCCGGTCAGCCGCCGAGGACCCGGCGGATGCGGTTCGCATCGCTGATCATCTCGTGC
>JAFGRS010000648.1 GCA_016935045.1 Lentisphaeria bacterium
CGGAGCTTCGCTGGCCTGATCTATTCATGAACCACGAATGGACACGAATGAACACCAATGGGCGCAACGAGTTCCGGCACCGGGGGCAGCAGAAGGGGAACTCCCGTAGCGTCCCGGTCCAAAGCCCTACGACTGCTTCTCATTCGTGTGAATTCGTGTCCATTCGTGGTTGTCGCGTGCATCGTCCAGGCCAGTCCCCGCGCGGCACTCGGGTGTCGAACACTTCCGGGCGCCGGCACGGTTAACCCCTGCAACCCACTGGCCAACAGATGGTTGATTCCGTTTCCTATGGCGGAGTGCGGGAGCCGTTTGGCCGCCCGCGGCTGCCTGTGCGGACACGCAGGCAGGGCCTCGCGGGCACAGATTGGGCGACAGGGACGCTTCCGAGGCCCTTGGTACTGCCGCACCACCCCGCAACCCGGAAACAGCCCATGGCCGATGCCGATGAAGTCTTCGAGATCGTGGACGAACAGGACCGTGTGATCGGCCGCGCGCCACGGCGCCTCTGCCACGGCAACCCCGCCCTGGTGCACCGCACCGCCCACGTCGTGGTGTTCGCCCCGGATGGACGCATGCTGCTCCAGAAGCGGGGCCGGCGGAAGGACATTCAGCCCGGCAAGTGGGACACCGCGGTGGGAGGCCACCTGGCCGTCGGCGAATCCTACGAAGAGGCCGCGCGACGTGAGATGCACGAGGAGATCGGCGTGGAGCCGACGCTTCCCCTCACCTTCCTCTTCGACTGCCGCATCCGCAACGAGGTCGAGTCGGAGAACGTGCGCGTGTTCTCCCTCATCCATCCGGGGCCCTTCGCGCCTCTCGCCGATGAAATCGAGGAATTGCGCTTCTGGAGTGCGGAGGAAGTGCGGACCGCCCTGGGCACAGGGCAGTTCACGCCCAACCTCGAGCGCGAGATCGAGGCCCTGCGGCCGCGGGGGTGGTTGCCCCCAGGGGTCCGGGTGGGAGAGTGACGCCCTCCGGACGCGGGCCGCGGAGCGACGAGCGGGATCAATCGCTCCGTTTCTCGATGCGCTTGCGCAGGCGGGCGGCTTCCGCGTCGTCCCCGTCGTTTTCGTAGGCCTTGAGCAGGATGCCCCAGAGAAGGGCCCGGTTCCTGTCGGAGCCTCCGTAGCGCCGTTCCAGGGAGTCGATGTAGCGTTTCAGGAAACGCACGGCCTCCCCGGTCTGCCGGGTCTCGCGGGTCAGGTCCAGGTAGGAATCGAGCAGTTGCATGAGCTTCTGGCCCTCCTCCTTCTGGTCCTTGAGGAGATCTTCGAAGTGACGTCGGGCCCCGGGGTAGTCGCCCTGATCGTAGGCCGCCTTGACCCGCTCGGACACCAGGGCCCGCTGCAGATCGTCCCGGTCCTGTCCCACGCGCCGCGTCCCGGACTTCAGGATCCGCTCTGCGCCCTCGTGGTCCCCCGCCCTGCGCAGTGCCTCCGCCTGCCGCGCCCGGATGCGCGCCGTGAAGTCGGGGTACTTCCGGAAGACCCCTGCCTCCGTGTCGAGCAGCGCTGCCAGACCGCGCCAGTCCTCCTCCTTCTCGAGCATGCCTTCGAGGATCCGCCAGGGGAATTCGTACAGCGGGGCCGCGTCGATGCTTCTGCGCGCCTGGCGCCGGGCAGCCGCGCGGTAGCCAAGCTGCTGCAGGACGTGGGCGAAACGGGCCAGGCCGGCCGCCTCGCCGTAGGCATCGCCGCGCAGCGCGCGGTCGCAGAGGAAGCTCACGTCGTGGTCCGTCATGGGGAGGTTCGTCTGGGGGTTGACGGCGAACCCGGTGGCGTACTTGTCGTAGGCGTAGCGGCCGATGTCCATTTCCCACTTCTCCAGCCCTTTCATGTAGCCGTACCAGGCATGGTGCCCCCGCCGGCCTTCGCCGACGAAGAGCAGCGCGGGAACTCCGTAGGCCCTTGCGCAGAGCGTGGCATAGTAGGCCTGGTCCACGCAGATGCCGCCCTTCTCGTGGACCGCTTCGAGGGTGTAGGGGCCGTGCGGCCAGTCGTACACAGCGCGCTGCAGGCGGTCTTCGTCGTAGCGGATCTCGTGGAATTTCCGCTCCCAGTTCGTTGGCCTCTCGTTGTCACGCACCCAGCGCAGCTCGGACACCGGCACCGGCGTGTCCACCACCGCCATCAGGGCCGCCACGGAGAGCCTGGCATAGGGGATCTCCGCCCTGCGGGAGACAAAGAGGTCCTTGAAGTAGTCGTAGCGCTCCGTGACGGCTTCCGCGTAGGGAAGCGCCTCGCCGCCCATCTGCGGGTGCGGTTTGGGGCGGGGCTGGTCCCACACCAGCGCCAGGGCCAGGATCAGCTCCCGGAAGGTGTCCCGGCCCTCCGGATCGTGGCGGCACAGTTCGGAGACGAGGCGCTGGACCTGCGCCAGGTCGTCCTGGGGCGAGAGGATGTCGAGGAAGTGCCGCTGCCGCGCTTCCGAGCCGTAGAGCCAGCGCAGGGTGTCGGCCTCCGGGGGTGTCTCGATGCGTGCCTGGTTGAGAGTGGCCAGCAGGACGAACGGGTCCGTGGCCCGCAGGAGGACGTCGGCTTCGCTTTCGGAGGGCAGGTCGTCTTCCGACCGGATGGCCTTCGCGAACAGCCGCACGAACGTGTCGAGGCCCTCCGTCAGGCGGCCCGACAGCAGGCAGGCAACCGCCAGCTCGGGAAGCATCTTCTCCCGGGCCGCCAGGTCCGGCCGCGACAGAATTCGGGCGCTCATCTCCGCCACGGGATCTGCCTCGCCCCCACACAGGCACGGGGCAGCGACTGCCAGAACTGCCGCCAGGGCCGTGGCCCGGAGAGACTGCATCATCGTGTCAGGCCTCCTGGTTTGCGTTCCGCCCAATGTACCATCCCGGGACTGGTTCCGCAGCACGGGAGGCCTCCCGGGTGCATGACGGTAGCGCTGGGATCGATGGACCCGAGGAGGAATTCGGCTGGCAGAGTATAGAGAACACGATACGCGAGTCCCGGCCGGACATCCTGCTCGGCAGAGGCAGATGGGACCCATCGCATCGTCTCGGATCCTGCCGCCGACGCCATTGCTGCCACGACCCGTGGAGCGTCCCTGTCGGAGTTCCGCGTTCACGCGGAAGCCGCAGCGACGCTTCAGCGAGCGGCGAGAGTGGGACACCCAGACGGCGGCTGAAGCCTCCGAAGAGCTGTCCGCCTCCTATGGAACTCGACCCCCGTCGGGGCCCGAGTTTCCTCCCCGCCATGGTCGGGCGGCGGATCGCCCGTCGGGGGCTGAAGGCGGTACTGAAGGCGGTACTCCGACAGCGCTGATGGGCGTCCACCATCGGCAGCGCCCGGGATCCGAGGCGGCACTCCTGCTGCCGGGGCCGCAGCTCAGGCTGGATCGTCCCGGTTCAGGGCTGCGGCTGGCCGATGGCTCGAAGGACCCCTTCCTCCCAGGCGACGGCACAGAGAGCGGGGAGAGTCTCGGCGGGAGGGCATGGTTCGGGCCAGCCGCGGCGGCGTCCCGCGGCGGGTCCGGCCACCCTGGGGGCGGAGGCCAGTTCGGGTGCAGCCGGCCCGGCTTCTCCCGCGGCGCGGCGGCGTAGGCAGAGGGAGCGATAGAGACGGAGTGCCTCCGGGTGGCGCTGTTCGGCCGTCAGGGCGAGGAGGAACCAGGCCGAGGTCAGCAGGCAGACGCCGCCGTTGGGGCCTTCGCCCGGCCGCACGGCGTGACTGCTGAGGGCGTCGGGCCAGGTCCCCGGGAAGGGCCGCGTCAGGTAGGGCACCGTATCCCCTGCGGCGGCGAGGACGGTATCCAGGGCCCGGGTGCGCTGGCTGACTGTGCCGCAGCGTCCGAGCACGGCCCAGGCCTGGACGTCCGTGAAGACGGGGCCGCCTGCGGGGTCACCGAAGGGCTTGCCGGAATCCGTGTAGCCGCGCAGGAACGCACCGTCGGCGAAGGCATCCCCCACGGCCACGGCCAGGTCGTTGGCGCGCGCCGCCAGACGGCCGGCTTCCTCGCGCCGGCCCACGGTCCGGAAGGCATCGGCGAGGTCCCGCAGGGCGCAGCAGAGCAGGCCCGTGACCAGGACGGACTCCCCGATCCCGGCGCGGCCGGCACGGTCCAGGAGCCCGCAGCTGTCGCCTCCGAGCATGCGTATCAGTCCATGGGGGCCGAAGCCCACCTCCTCCTCGATCCAGCGCAGGGACCGAAGCAGGCGGTCGGCCAGGAGGGGGGCCCGGGACCGTTCCCGCGGCAGGGGGCGGTCCAGGAGAGTCGCGCGGGCGGGATCGCGGAGCCACTGGCCCCAGGCCCGGAGCATCCAGGCCGCCGTATCGCTGCGGCAGTCTGCCGGGTGGAGAGTTGCGGGCGCCGTTTCCGCGAGGGTTTCGGGGATGCGTCCGCGGGGGTCCTGGCGCCGGGTGATGGCGCCGAGGGTGGTGGCAACGATGTCCGGCATGGTCTCCTGGAGGAGGGGGCAGATGGCGAGGGTGTGGGCCAAGCGGGGGGATGACGCGTCGGCAGAGAGGTGCAGCACCATGTCGCCGTCGGGTCCGTCCGGGGCGCGGTGGGCCTGAACGATGCCTCGGCACCAGAGCGCGTCCTCGCGCATCCAGAGTTCGGATCCGGAGGGCGGGACGGCGCGGAAGCCCTCCGCCAGGGACCGGCGCACCGCGGCCGCGGTCAGTCCCTCGAACTGCTCGCGGACCCAGTGCACGGAGCAGGTGGGCGTGCAGCCCAGGAGCAGGCGCAGGGCGAGGGGCTCGCCGGGAACGAGGGTCAGTTCCTGGCAGAGGGCCAGGCGCAGGCGGGTGGCGGTGGTCTGCCAGCCGCGGCTGCCAGCGAGGAAGACGTCGCCGCGTTCCTCGCCGAGACCGCGGATGGCCACCCCTTCCCGGGCGAAGAGGGAGGAGGCGCCCTCCCCGGTCGCCGGCATGGGTTCCGCCACGTCCGCTGCCGCCGCCAGGGCGCAACGGGTTTCCCCGCCCCTGCCGGGCTTGAGGCGAATCTCGATGAGCACATAGGGTTTCCCCGGGGGAGCCGCCAGCTCGACTTCGATTCCCAGCGGGGGCAGGAGATCCGGGACGCGAAGCGCCCAACCATAGGTGACGTACCCCATCCCGAGGCAGACGGAGGGCTGCCAGGCCGCCGCCGCGGCCGCCGGCATCAGGGGCAGGATCTGCTCGCCAAGGTGGAGTTCGAGGCGCAGCGCCGAGGCGTGGGCATCCCCGTCACCGGGTACCGTAAAACGCGCCGCGGCAGGGCCGCCGGTGAGGCGCACCATCCCCCACTGGTCCGCCCGCACCAGGACCGTCCCGCAACCGATGGGGTGACTGAGGCCGGGATCCCAGGGGTGGCAACGGGTGACATCCCAGCGGTACCACGGCAGGCCATGTTCGTCGCAACCCCACTCGCCCAGTCGGTCGCTGCCGTACCTTGCCGCGCTCTTGCTGCTCATCGCGCCTCGCTCCAGGCCTCCCGAACCCATCGGCAGGAGGCGGACTCCGGCACCTCCCGCCGTTCTTCTGCGGCCGGCATCCGGGTGGTATCAACCATCCGGGAGGCCTGCGCCGGACTCGGTGTTGACCAGGGCCGCTTCGAGGACCTCCCGGCAGTACGTGCAGTCGGTGCAGCGGCCGTTGCAGCCGGAGGTGCGCTCGAACCAGTCTTCGGGGATGCGCGTGCTGTCGATGACCCAGGGCGCGAAGGCGGGACCGAAACCGGGTTCGAAGAGGTCGAGGAGGTTGCCGCGGAAGCGGCCGGTGGCGTAGGCGTGGACGACCATCCTGGGGTTGGCGTGCATGCGGGTGGCGAGTTTGGCGATGTCCACGATGCCCTGGTAGCGGTGCAGGTCTTCCGGCCGCACCCAGGTCGCCTGCAGGATGGCCGGCCAGGCCTCCCGTCGACGATAGAGGTTCCAGCACACGTGGGGTGTCCACTCCGGGATGTTGGCGGTTTCATCGATCTCGGTTTCGTGGGCCACCATGTTGTCGTGGAAGACCTGTCCCGGGCAGTCGCGCAGACAGCCGCTGTTGGCGAGCATGGAGAGGTGTTTGCCGTGGGCGTCGGCCCATTGCCGCAGGCGCCGCATGTGGTCCAGGTCGCGCTGCCGGTCGCGTTGCACGCAGAAGCTGTCGAAAAGTCCGCTGACGTACTCCATGGCCCGTTCGGCGCCGATGCGCATATTGACGGACGCGCGCACATCCAGGCGCGGGAAATGTCTCTTGACCGTGCGGGCCACGGCCAGGGAGGCCGTGGTCACGATGTCCACCCCGCCCACGGCCTCGTCGAGGTGCGCCAGCAGGGAACCCACCCGGTTTTCGAGTTCCCGGCTCACGGCCCGACCGCCGTAGCAGTTGGCGTTGAGCAGCAGGTCCAGTTGCAGCCCCATTTCCCGGAAACGGCGGAGGTCCTCCTCGAGGCGGGCTTGGGCCGTCCAGTCCGTGAGTCCCCGGGATTCGCTCAGGGAGGCGCGCCCGGAGGGCATGTGTACCCAGGGAAAGTAGACCTCGCCGATGTGCTCCCGGTAGTCCCGGACGATGTCCACCAGGGACTCGCCGCGCTCGTCCGGAAGCTGGTAACCCAGCGCAAAACGCATGCTGTTGTCGACTCCGTGCCGCCGCGGCGCTCCGGGGCCGGGCAGGACCCTCGCCCGCGGCCCCCCGCACCCCGGTGCGGAATTCCGCATCCTCTGACCGTAGCCCCGCAAGCGGAAACCCGCAACCGCCGGGCCTCGACATGGGCGCATGTCAGCTCCGTAGGTCCCCATGCCGCACGAGTTCTGCCACACCGCATGTGTCCACCCGAGAACCCCGGGGACATGGC
>JAFGRS010000649.1 GCA_016935045.1 Lentisphaeria bacterium
CCCAACCCGTTCACGGACTACCGCATGACGGTCCGTTTCGAGCACGAGTCGGGCACCCCGGCATACGACGTGCCGGGGTACTTCGCGGCCCTCGGCAACGCCGCGGACTCGTCGGCGGATCGGGGTACGGCCTGGCGCGCCCACCTGGCCCCGGACAAGCCGGGACGCTGGACCTACCGGGTGCACTTCGCCCGGGGAACGGGAGCGGCACTGGACCCCGACGCGCCGGCGCAGGCGCTGGCGCCCTACGACGGCGGGACCGGGGCCTTCGAGATCGGCCCCACGGACAAGGACGGCCGCGATTTCCGGGGCAAAGGGCGCCTGCAGGTCGTGGGCGCCCACTACCTGCGCTTCGCGGGCAGCGGGGAGTACTTCCTCAAGGCAGGGGCGGACGCGCCCGAGACCCTGCTGGCCTACGCCGACTTCGACGGCACGAGCACCCGCAAGGCACCCCTCAAGACCTGGGCGGCGCACATCCCGGACTGGCGCCCGGGGGATCCCGTGTGGGAGGGGGGAGAGACCGGTGCGGAAAAGGGCAGAGGGCTCGTCGGCGCCCTGAACTACCTCGCCGCGAAGGGCTGCAACGCGTTTTCCTTCCTGACCTACAACGCCGGCGGCGACGGCGACAACGTCTGGCCCTTCGTGGAACGGGACGACAAACTCCACTACGACTGCTCGAAGCTGGACCAGTGGCAACGCCTCTTCGACCACGCCCAGGAACGGGGCCTCTATCTGCACTTCAAGATGCAGGAGCAGGAGAACGACGACCGGCGTCCCGCGTCCCTGGACGGCGGCGACCTGGGTCCCGAACGCAGGCTCTACTGCCGCGAGCTGGTGGCCCGTTTCGCCCACGAGCTGGCCCTGAACTGGAACCTGGGCGAGGAGAACACGCAGACCCCGGAGCAGCAACGGGCCATGGCACAGTACATCCGTGACCTCGATCCCTACGATCATCCCATCGTGATCCACACCTTCCCGAATGCCCAGGACAAGGTGTACCCGCCCCTTCTCGGAGACGGATCGGCGCTGACGGGCGCTTCCCTGCAGAATGCCTGGAACCAGGTCCATCGGCGCACCCTCCAATGGGTGCTGGAGTCCGCCAAGGCGGGGAAGCCGTGGGTGGTGGCGAACGACGAGCAGGGATCGGCGGCCCACGGCGTGCCGCCCGACCTCGGCTACGAGGGCTTCGCCGGCCAGAGCCGGGACGGCAAAACCCCACCCTCTCCGGACGACATCCGCACGCTGACGCTCTGGGGCAACCTGATGGCGGGGGGCGCCGGGGTCGAGTACTACTTCGGCTATCAGTTGCCGCAGAACGATCTGCTCTGCGAGGACTGGCGCAGCCGCGACCGGACGTGGGACTGGTGCCGCATCGCACTGGATTTCTTCCGTGACGAGAAGATCCCCTTCTGGGAGATGACCAACGCGGACGCGCTGGTGGGCAACCCCAACGCCGACAACAGCCGCTTCTGCTTCGCCGAGGCCGGAGAGCTGTACCTCGTCTATCTCCCGTCCGGGGGCGAGGCGACCCTCGACCTGAACGGTATCGAGGGGACCTTCGCCGTGCGCTGGTTCAACCCCCGCGCGGGGGGTCCCATGCAGGAGGGCACGGTGGGCACGCTCACGGCCGGCGGTCCCGTCGCCCTGGGCCTGCCGCCGGAGGACCCGGAGCAGGACTGGCTCGCCGTGGTGCGCCGTCTCCCGGCTGACCGCGAGTAGATCGGTCGGATCGGTCGGATCGGTCGGATCGGTTCTTGTCCCCGCGGCTCCTCAGCGCACCTCGACGGTGGCGGCGGCGGACCGGCCGCTGATCACGTCCGTCGCGGTCAGGGTCCAGGGGCCCCGCGGGTCGTTCAGGGCCAGGGGCAGGGCCAGCGGGAGGGCTGCATCGGCGACCCAGACGGTCTGCATGAGTTCGTCACGTTCCCTGCCGGCACCATCCGTCACGGTGAGGCGCAGGAGCTGGCGGGAAGGCGCCCCCGCCGCCGTGCGGGCGACGGCGAACGGCAGCGGCGCGGCCGTGGTCCACCCCCCCGGCTCCTCCGCGACGGGGCGGTCGAAGCGCCCGGGCGCCCGCAGGACCGGCCGCGGCAGTTCGAGGTCGGTCAGGCAGTACAGCCGCGCGCATTTCGGTTCGAGGGGGACCTGGAGGGTCGTCATCTCCCCCCGTTCGCTGCCGGCGCGCACGTCGTAGACGCGCCGTCGGGCGCTCAGCTCGATGGTGGCCACGTCCGGGGTGTCGTCGCCGTGGAGGAGGCAGAGGAATTCGATCCCGTCGGCACGGTAGCGGACCACTTCGACATGGGGCGCGCGACCGCTTGCCAGGACCAGCGGGTATGCGGGCCGGACACCGGCTCCGTCGAGCAGCTCCAGGACCAGCGCCCGGAGCCGGCGTTCGGTGGGGGAGTGAAAACGCCGCTCCTGCTCGAAGTAGGTCAGGTCGAGATTCAGCAGCACGGCCCGGCCCGAGCTGCCGCGGATCAGGACCGGAACCGACCCCTTGGCGGCTGTCGCGGCGGCCCGACCGCCCCGCAGGACCACGTTGCTCAGGCCCACCGGCAGGCGCAGTTCGGTACCGGGAGTCAGTCCCCCGATCGGCTCGGCGAGGGTCACGAGGGGCTCGACGGCAGCGGCCGTCCCCTCGACCGCGGCGCCGAACAGGTCGTCCAGCAGCCCGGGCGCCTGCGGCCGCCCGAGGTCGTCGCGCACGCCCACCGGCCGGGTGGCGAGGACCGTGCCGCCGTGGTGCACGAAGCGGCGCAGGGCATTGGCCTCCTCGACCGAGAGGGCCAGGGTGTAGGGCAGGATGACGGCGCGGAACGCGCCCTGGTCCAGGATGCCGTCCGCCACCTGCCGGTAGGCGACGAATTCGTACTGCAGTCCGTTGTCCTCGATGAGTTTCACCCAGGCATCCCGGGCCGCGTTGATCCTACCCTCCTCGCCGGTCAGGGCCCCGGCGAGGATGGTGGGCATCGAGTAGTAGATGGCGATGCCGTCGTGCCGGCGTTCGGCGCCCCGCAGCAATCGC
>JAFGRS010000650.1 GCA_016935045.1 Lentisphaeria bacterium
AGAGCTGCATGCTCTTCGGGTTCTCGGCTTTGAAGATGTGAATCGGGGTACAGCGGAACATCACGATGCGGGTCAGGTCGCCGACCTGGTAGACCCGCTTGTCGTGCGTCGGGTACTTGCTCTCGTAGCCCAGGTCCCGGACCCACGTGATCTCCCCCGTCTCCGGGTCCGACCGGGCGGCATGGAAGTCCGTGATCCACCAGCGGTGACCAAAGGCGCCGCGGAAGCGGAAACGCCCCAGCTCGTCGCTGAATTCCACCGGATACGGGTCCATGAACGCCGTCCAGTAGCCGCCGCCATTGCTGAAGTGAGCCCAGGATGCGGGCACCCAGAACCCCCCCGTCAACTGCACCAGCGCCCGCTGCTCGGGATGGTCCGGCACCAGGGAGTTGCCGCGGACGCTGGTGGTGATGCCGCGGAAGTCCCGGGAGTACACCGGCATGCTGGTGGGCACGATCTTGCCGCCTCCCAGGGCGAGCTGTTCCAGGCCGGCCACGATCACCCGTTGCTGAGCCACCACGTTGTCCCAGTTGATCTCGTCCATGGTGTCCATGGGGGAAGCAAAGAACTCCCGGTCGTCCCCCTTGGTGATGAGCACGAAACTGGTGTAGCCGCTGAAGGTCATCTTGCCGGCGTGGAAGTAGCTGAGGGACCAGTTGGCGCCGCAGCTCCAGGCATCCCCCTCCGTCACCCGGCTGTGAAAACGGTCCGCGTCGCTGGTGTCGGGAAACAGCTTCTCCTGGGCATACGTGAACTGCAGCTCGACGTCCCGGTCGGCAGGGACCACCCGCGAACTCCACCAGTACCCGCCCGAGGCCAGCACCAACTGCTTGGTCTTGTCCGTGAAATTCAATTCCAGACTCAGGACCCGGCGTTTCCCGTCCGGCCCCCGGATCAGCTCGAAGACGGCCTGGTCCTGTTCGTTCTGGGTGACGCGGAAGGCCGTCCGCTCGATGCGGCGCCGGACGCGCTCGGCCAGGGCCCCGATGCGGTCCTCGAGATAGGCTGCGTAGGTCTCCTCGTACATCTTTGCATGGCGGACGCTGCCGTGGGCGGTGCGCGTCGGACGCCCCGGCTCCCAGTAGGACTCCGGGTCGTAGTAGGTGCGGTACCCGGCCGCGCCGGCATCGAGATAGGGCCGCACCAGCATGTAGGGCTTGGCGCTGGTCATGCTCTGGTACACCTGGGCCCGCTTGTTCACCGCCAGGTAGAGGTCCAGCAGGTCCCCCTTGCGCTTGCCGTCACGGATCCAGTCCAGCCGCGCCGACAGCGCGTCCTCCTCCGCCCGGCGCGTTCCCTCGTCCAGGACCATCGTCAGCTCGCGGCGGAACAGGGCCAGCGACTCCTTCCGGCCGGCCCAGAAGCGCTCGTGCGCCCGTCGGTCGACGCACTCGCGGAAGTAGCGCGGCAGCAGCTCCGCCACCTGCCGCAGTCCGGACAGCTCCTGCGTGAGGGCCTCGTGTTCCTCCCGCTGGGCATGCCGCGTCTTCTCCGCCTCGGCCTCGGATCCGAGGGCACTGACCAGGTGCCGGCTGCCCGCCGCGGCCTGTCCTCTTCCCGCGCTGAGGAAGAACACGACCCGGCGCCGGAAGCGGGAGCGGTTGGCGCTGCCGGCGAGGACTTCGGCGGCCTGCAGGGCCGTCTGCAGGCTCAGCATCTGTCGCGCTCCGGGCGCCAGTGCGGGGATGGGGCTCCAGGAATCGAGATAGGCGTTGATGAGGAGGGTTTCGTCGAGGGCCTCGTCGAAGCCCGGCTCCGGGTCGAGTACCGCGAAGAGGTTCCGCACCGGAACGTACTCCCAGTCCGTGCGTGCCTGGATGGTCACCGTCCTGCCGATCAGACCGCGGAACTCCCCCTGCACCAGGAAGACGGGGACATCAATCGAGGCGTGGGACTCCTTGCGGCGATAGTACCAGGCCTTGGGATCGTGCTCCTCGTCGAGGAAGTACAGGATCGCCCGGGCGCCGAAATTGGCGTAGTCCTGGAAGCGCTCCCGGACCCGCAGCAGCATGATGTTGCCGGAGGCCTGGTCCAACGCCTCGATCTTGTCCTGCCCGTCCGGGTCCCCCTTGTAGACCACCTTCCCGGTGATCCCCGCCACCGGGGTCGTACCGGTGCGCAGCCGATTCGGGTAGTACGGGTACACCTGCACCCCGGGGACGGGCTGACCGTCTTCGGCCAGCAAGCGGCAGAAGTGGGTCCGGGGCACCACGACCTCGTGGTCCTGGTACACCATCCGGTAGCCCAGGGAACGGAGCCGCTCCTCGGCCATCTCGGCGGTGCGGTAGAACCCCTCCGAACCGGTGAAACGACTGCCCGGGGCCAGGCATGCCTCGATGTCCTTCTGCACCGTCGTGCCCGTGATGGCCTCGGCGATGCGATCGTAGTCGGGGACTTCCTCGTGTTCCTCGGCCAGCAGGGCGCTGCGGGGCGCCAGGAGCTGGTTGTAGACCGCGGCGATCGCCACCATCACCGTGATCCCCAGCGCAATCCACAGCACCGCTGTCAGCCGGTTCTTCATGCCGTTCGCGATATCCTCTTCTCCGGGGCGGCCGGGCCCCGCAAGGCGCCGCCGGGCCCGATACGCATCAGAACACATGCGGCACATGGAACGTGTCCATGGTCCCGAAGACCTGCAGCAACAGGGCGATGGCGTCCCAGAACAGGTAACTTCCAAGCGCCCCCAGGAACATGCCCACAAAGAAGGGACGCAGGACCCTGCGCACCACCATCACGCCGCCCGCCTTCAGGGCGATGTACTTGACCACCATCGCCGTAAACAGCGAACCCCACACCATGTTGATGAAATAGGTATTCGCCAGGATGTACCCCACCGGGTGCAGCGGAAAGTTCACCCACAGGCTCTTGGCCACGAACAGCAGCACCGTGACCGCGAAGGAGATGACGACAGCCAGGGCATAGGGTCTGCGCACCTCCACGCCGAAGGGGGTGTTCTCGTCCTGTGCTTTCTGGAAGCGTTGATCCTGGTAGGCGACTTCGGTGGTGACGATGCGCACCTGAAATGCCTGGTTGGCCGCCCAATCGCCGATGTAGGGCATGTTCATCCCGCCCTTGCTGTAGGCGATGGACAGCATGAACAGCCCCCCCAGAATCAGTCCCCCCAGCGCCCCCAGCATCATGCCCCGGCTGATGCAGCGGGGGCGCACCCCCAACAGGCGCCCGAGCTGCAGCATCTCCACCTGCGTCGGGGCGCACATGAGGTAGGAAGCAGAACACAGAAAACCACCCGACACGATCATGATCACGAACATGTCGACGCCGAAGAGATGGGCGCCGCCGAAGGCCGTGAAGAGAATCAGCGGCGTGTAGGGCGTCAGGTACGTCCACGGCGTGCCGCACTCCGCGCGGATACGGGCCGTCGACAGGCCGCAGAGAAGGATGAAGGCAAAGTACAGGGAACCCTTCCAAAACCCCACGCCGACGTATTGCGTCCAGAAACAGAGAAAGAGGAACGACACCCCCAGTACCGCCAGGGCCCCACGGTAGCTCCACGCCTCGCCGCTGTCGTCCGCCCCCTTCCCGTCCCGCCCGAAGGCCCTGCGCCAGACCGCCGCAAGGTGGCGACGCGCGGCATACAGCGTGATCGCCGCCAGCGCCATGTAGGCCCCGGTATGCTGCTCCTGAACAAAGGGGAAGTCCTTGATCGACTTCCAACTCGCAAAAACGTCCTCGCGCAGGTAGAACGGCAGCGAACAGACCAGAAAACACAGCAGGATGCTGCCCAGAAGCTCCAGCTCGATGAAGAAGGCGATGGGAAGGATCACCAGCGAGATGTTGAAGGGATGCCCGTAGAAACCCCGGAAAAAGGAGTACAGGGGACGGTTGTTCTCGAAGAACGCGGCGATGTCGACGTGGGTCTTGAGGTAGGGTGTCTGGAAGTAGTGGTGCAGACCCCGCAGCGCGATCAGGAGGAAAGCGATGCCGAAGCCGATCCAGAGGGGGCGTTCGCGCAGGATGCGGAAGCGCAGGCCGCCTTCGCCGACGTCCGATTCTTCGAGCAGGGAGCGGGGGAAGATGAGCATGGGGAAGCCAAAGCGCTCGTTGTCCGCCCACTGCCGCCGCATGATCACCATCGATGCCAGAATCGCCACGAACAACACCAGGATCATGCTGCCCCAGAGCAGGCCCGGCTGCAGCCAGTCCCGCAAAGGGATCGCGCCGCGCAGACGGTGGAGGATCCCGGCCGGGCTGAAGAGGCGGTCCGGACGCACGTCGACGCGGGCCCGCTCGTTGGCCGGCATGCGGGGGAGGTCCGATTCGCGCACTTCGGTGCGGCCCTGGTACAGGGACTGGATCGCCTCGTTGTTGTAGAAGCGGATGTTCCCGATGCGCGCCGTCCCGGCGCCCTTGAACTCGAAGACCACGTCGACATACTCCCCGAGGCGATCGGGAATGAGGGTCTTGGGGCGGTGCACGGGCTCGAAGGCGCTGGGCATCGAGAAGGTGACCTTCGAGTCCCGATTCAGGGCGTTGACCTGGGTCTTGTCGCCCCGCTCGCTTTGCAGGTAGCAGGTGAGCATCGTCGAACCCCTGGCACCCTCGATCCGGGCCAGGTAACTGACCAGGTAGTTCTCCCCGGGCACGAGAAGCACCTTGCCTTCCCGCTCGGTGGGAATCCGGCAGCGGAACTTCAGGATCTCGATGTCCTGCGTCCGCAGCGCCACGCAACGTTCGAGCCCCTGCCGGTTGCCCTCGGTCTCCTCGATCGCGACCCGGCCATCGGCGCCGGGCAGAGGGACCTCAGCGTCGTCGTCGTCCTTGGTGGGCGCCACGGTGAGCCGGTATCCCTCGAAGCCCTCGGCAAAGTCGGCGTTCCGGTTCAACTGGGGACCGTGGGGCCACAGCTTGTCCGAGTAATGCGGAAAGAGGCGATCCTGATTCATGTCGCGGGGGATGGTGTAGACCAGGCCGATGAAGCGGTACCAGATCCCGTGACTCATCCATGGCGACGCCACCATCAGCATGGCGTAGATGACGACCAACTCCCCCCGGGGCAGACGAAAAGAACGGTTCGCCAACTCCCACAGCACCACAATCAGAAACAGACCCAGAAAAACACCCGCTCCCCCAACCGGCGGAGACCCCTCGTTCAGCGACGTGCGGTTGACGCAGATGACGTTGTGCCAGTGCGACCAGGCAGCCAGAACCGTCAGACTGATCAGACCCAGCGCGAAGGAACGGGCGTTGAAGTCGTGACGCGGTCGTTCTCTGCTGCTCACTCACACTCTCCTGAACCCGCGTAACCCCGCCGCCGTTTCGAGCCGCCGAGGCGCCACCGAGGACCCTGCACACACCCGATCCGTGGCACGTTCCCCAATACGCGTCTGCGCCTGCACGGTGCGGAACGCAGGGCGCGAATGTACCCCCCAGGCCCCCTGCCGTCAACCCGGCCCCGGGCCCTGGGTAAGGCCTCAGTCCAATCCGAGAACCGGCTCAGCAGGAGCTTCGCCCTCCAGGGGATGG
>JAFGRS010000085.1 GCA_016935045.1 Lentisphaeria bacterium
ACCATGCCTGAGGGGACCGACGCATCGGGCCACCCTGTCGGGACCCGCCTGGAACTTGGGGAGCACACCTTCCTGTTCCTGCCGCAGCCTGCGTTCGAGGCGCACCCGGAACCGCTTCTCGGTGCCGTGCGCGAAGCGGCCCGGAGCGGGAGCGGCCCGGGCGGTCCCCGCCGGTCCGGGCGACTGGCGGTCTTCCTGGATGGGCCCGTCTGGGATCGGCAGCCGCGGGTCTGGTCCCGGGTCGCGGAAGTGTTGCGGAAACGCGGGGAGTCCGTCCTCGTGGTCGCGGGTGGGACCGACCGTTTCTCCTGCTGGCGTGACGGGAAGATCGAGATGGTATGCGTGTCCGCGGTCGGGCGCGAGCGTGCCTCGGACGTTGCGGCGGATGGTCTCTTCCCCGGCTTTCTCTGGGGACTGCTGGACAGGGATGGCATGCGGGTCCGTGTCGTGGATGCAACGGCACTCGTAGTGCCCGATACCCTCTCCCGCTCCCTGCAGCAGGAACGCATGGCCCTGCGCAGCACCTGGACGGCAACGCCGCTGTCGGATGCCGAATCGAGCACCTCGGTGGTCGTGAGGAATCCGACCGGTGGGCCGCTTGTCTTCCAGGCGGCCTGGGCCTTCGAGGTCACGGGCTGCCGCGCGGAACCCGAGATCCTCGGCTTCCGCCTCGACCCCGGGCAGGAGTTCGCCCAACGCTTCCGCCTGCAGCACGATGCCCGCGTCCCCCTCAAGTTCTGCCGCCCCCGACTGCTGCTGGACACCGTGTGCGCGGATGGGCTCGGCAGGGAGGTCCCGGTGCGGATCTCAGTGGCCCCCCACGTGCGGATGGGGGGGCGCATCCTGCCCCTGCGGCCTCCTGCGCAGGTGGACGGCCTGCTCTCGGAGTGGACCGATGCCGGACTGGAACTGGGGCACCCGAGCCAGGTGCTGACGGACGCGGGGCGCGTCGGGTCCTCCCCTCCCTGCAGCGCTCGACTCCACATCGGTGAGGTGGACAACGAGTTGCGCCTGGCACTGGCCTGCCGTTGCGACGACCGGGAACAGACGGTCCTGGCTGTCTACCTGGACCCGAGAGGCGGCGAGGGGTCTGCCTTCGAGGGTACTCCGGGGCCGCTGGTAGTGTCGGTGGACGGCCTGGGGCGGGTGCATACGGAAGGACCGGGGTGCGCAGCCCTGCGCTGCGTCTGGCAGTCCCTGCCGCAGGGAGGGGTCCTCGAAGCCGCGGCGCCCCCTTCGGCGTTTGCGGGAGGCGTCATGCCGGAGGTGGTGTTGATCGACGCCACCTTGACGGTGAGGGGAGGGGATGCGGCCGGGCAGCCTGCCGGCGTCCTCTGTTTCTCCGGGGACGGCCGCAGCCGCGAGAGCAGCGCCCTCTACGCAGCCTTTGTCAGGTCGTCGGATGCCGCAGACGCATCGGGACGCTGAGGGCCCGCGCGGGTGACCCTCGATGCCGGTTCCCCGGGATACCGGCGCCGTGTTGCCGGGAATGGACCGCGGCCTCAGGGGCCGCCACGGAAGGAGTCTTGGCCGATGCACATCATGGTGTCTCTGACCGTCTCGGAATCGAAACGGCTCATCGCCCGGGGCATTGCGCGCTCGGACGTGGTGCGCCGGGTGCTCGAATCCGGTGTGGTGGCGGTGGGATCCGGAACGACCAACGGCTATGTCATCGAGGAACTGACCGGCGAACGGATCGACAAGCACGGCATGGTGACCGGACGAACGCTCCCGGCAGACTACCGGGGACCGACCCTCACCTACAGCGGCGAGGACCTGGTCCTGCGCCGCGGCGAACGGGTCCGGGGCGTCAAGGCAAGCGAATTCATCAAGGAGATGGGCCCCGGCGACGTCTTCCTCAAGGGCGCCAATGCCGTCAACTACGAACGCGGTCAGGCGGGCGTGCTCATTGGCCACCCCAGCGGCGGCACCGTGGGCGCAATCCTCGGCGCCATCGTTGCACGCCGAATCCGACTGCTCCACCCCGTCGGCCTCGAAAAGAGCGTCGCGGTCGACCTGGAAACCGTCGCCGCTCAGATCAACCGGGACGCACAGGGGAAGGGACCCACCCTCTGGATCGTGCCCGGGACCCTCTTCACCGAGATCGAGGCCCTGGCCGCACTGGCTGGGGTGCATGCGATGCACGCGGGCTCGGGCGGCGTCGGGGGCGCGGAGGGCGCCGTCTGGCTGGTCGTGTTCGGGGATGCGGCGAAGCTGGACCGGGCCCAGGAGGTCCTCAACGGGGTCCGTGGCGAGCCGGCCTTTCTCTGAAGTCTGCAGCGCTCCTTCGGGTCTAAGGGTCCGCGCGCTTGGACGCAGCCGCGCGTGGCGCGTGCGGTCCCTCAGCTGCGGCGCAGCCGGGGGCCCTTGGGTGTGTCCTCGACGGTCCATCCCATGGCGCTGAGCTGATCCCGAAGGGCATCGGCCCGGGCGAAGTCCCTTGCCTTGCGGGCCGCCTGGCGCGCGCCGGCCAGGGCTTCGACCTCCGCCGGAATGCCTTCCCCCGCATCCGCTTCCATGACCCCCAGAACGGAGTCCATCCGTTCCAGCACCCGCAGCACCTCCGCCGCGCCCGGGCCGCCTACCGTGCCCTCGTCCAGCAACCGGTTGCCATCCCGCACAAAGTCGAACACCGCCGCCAGGGCGGGAGAGATGTTCAGATCATCTTCGAGGGCCGCACGGAACGCCTCCAGGGCCTGCTCCGAGCGCTCCTTCGCCGCCCCGGTCCCGGCATCGGCAAACGCTGTCGCCTCGCGCAGGCGCCGGCGGAACGCATCGAGCCGCTGCAGGGCTGCCCTGGCATCGTCACATGCCTGAAAGCTGAAGTTCAACTGCTGTCGATAGTGCGTAGCGAGAAGGACATAGCGCAATTCCCGGCCGCAGTAGCCCCGTTCGAGCACGTCCCGCAGGGTGTGGAAATTGCCGGCGGACTTGGACATCTTCTCGCCATCCACGATCAGGTGCGCGCAATGGAGCCAGACGTTGACGAAGCGGCAGCCGTTGGCGGCCTCGCTCTGGGCAATCTCGTCCTCGTGGTGCGGGAACATGTTGTCCACCCCCCCGCAGTGGATGTCGAAGTGCGGCCCCAGGTAGCGACTGCTCATGGCGGAACACTCGATGTGCCACCCCGGACGGCCTCTGCCCCAGGGGCTGTCCCAGCCCACCTCCCCGTCCTCTTCACTCCACGCCTTCCAGAGTGCGAAGTCAGCCACCGACTCCTTGGCGTACTCGTCCAGGCTCACGCGCTCGCCGGCACGCATGCGCGCGGGATCCACCTTCACAAGCTGCCCGTAGGCCGGCCAGCGGGCAATGGAGAAGTACACCGACCCGTCGTCAGCCTGGTAGGCGATTCCCTTTGCCATCAGGGCGCCGATCAGGGCAATCATGTCGCCAATGTGATCCGTGGCCGCCGGGTACTCGTCGGCAGGCAGCAGCCGCAGTGTGTC
This sequence comes from Lentisphaeria bacterium, assembly GCA_016935045.1. GTDB lineage: Bacteria > Verrucomicrobiota > Lentisphaeria > Oligosphaerales > JAFGRS01 > JAFGRS01. The sequence goes on from JAFGRS010000085.1 coordinate 3,447, forward strand.
CACATCCTCGAAGAAGGCCTTCTTGTACCGCGCCGTGAAGTCCCCCAGGGAGATCCCGGCGGCCCGGGAATCCCGGATCGTCTTGTCGTCGACGTCCGTGAGATTCATCACGTGCGTGACCGAGTAGCCGCAGAACCGCAGCGTGCGCTTCAGCAAATCCTCGAACATGTAGGCGCGGAAATTGCCGATGTGGGCCATGTTGTACACCGTAGGCCCGCAGGTATACACACCGACCCGACCCGGCTGGATGGGGACAAACGGCTCCTGCCTCCGGGTCAGCGAGTTGTACAGCGTGAGCGCCATGATTCCAATTCCTTGTGGTCCCTGAGCGCCCGGTGCCCAAGCCCCGTCGCGCAGCCCGTAGTATACTCCAATTCGCACCGTTTACCCTCGTCGCCCGCACCGCGGGCAGGGCTGTTCCACGATCCGCTGAATCGGTTCCCGCCGCCACTGCCCTTGCGGCAGCGGAGCGCCGATTCGGGGTGAGGGAGCGCGGCCGCGCCCCCTCCCCGCCCTCTTATCGGCGCTCCACCGGGACAAGCCCGGCGGCGGCGTTGGGATCTTGAAGCAGCCCCGGCCGTCGGGGACCGCCG
>JAFGRS010000086.1 GCA_016935045.1 Lentisphaeria bacterium
ACGCCGCCAGGGAGCAGGAGCGGCGCAGCCCTTCGGGGCGAGGCGGCGCACGGCCATCCGCTGCGTACCTCGTCGGTACCATACCTTCGGGTATGCGCCCTCCTCGTGCCTTGCGGATGACCATGCGGCGCCTCGCCAAAATGTGAAGCTGTTTCCGTGCGGACCCTGAGCAACCGGCTTTGTCCCGGACCGGTCCGCGCCCTTCAGCGGTTGCCGTGCCGGCGGACGTGGACGCTCTGCACGAGGCCGCAGCACACCATGGTGCAGAGCAGGAACGAGCCGCCGTGGCTGATGAAGGGCAGAGGGATCCCGATGATGGGGGCAGCCTGCACCGTCATGCCCACATTGATGAAGACGTGGGTGAACAGGATCACCGCAACCCCGACCGCGAGGTACTTGCCAAGGTCGTCGCGAGCCTGTGCCGCCGTGCGCAGCGCACACAGCAACACCCCCATGAAGGCGCATAGGATACCCGCGGCCCCCACAAACCCCGTCTCCTCCCCGATCACCGAGAAAATGAAGTCGCTCGATGCCACGTTGCGCGGCAGGAAGCCGAGGACGTGCTGCGTGCCCTGCAGGAACCCCTTCCCCCACATGCCGCCACTGCCCACCGCAAGCAGACTCTGATGCGCGTTCCAACTGTCGCTGGACAGGCGGAAGAACGCTTCCTTGCGCTGATCCAGCCGCTCGGACAGGCGCTGCGGCAGGACGGGGGCCACAGCGGCCAGGGCCATGCTTGTCGGCGTATCGAGGAAGACCTTGATGCGGTCCTTTTGGTACTCCCGGAGGCGGGGGTAGACCAGGGGCATGGCCAGCAGCACCAGGGTCGTGCCGAGGAGGATCCAGCGCCAGCGCAGACCCGCCATGAAGACCACGGCCAGGACGGTCGGAATGTAGACGACGGCAGTCCCGAAATCCGGTTGCAGGGCGATGAGCAGCACCGGCGGCAGCACGGCGATCAGGCAGGGCAGGGCGCCCCGATCGGGATGCTCTCGCAGGATGGGCAGCGCGGCAAGCCAGGCAACGAAGAGCAGAATCGCCGGCTTGACCAGTTCCGACGGCTGCAGGGGAATGCCGACGCCCGGCAGGCTCAGCCAGCTCCTGGCTCCGTTGCGGACCTCACCCAGCGGCGTCAGCACCAGCAGCAGCACAACCAGGGAGACGAGGTAGAGAACCCAGGACCAGCGCGCCAGCCGACGGTAGTCCAGCGCCGCGGCCAGCAGATATCCTGCCAGACCCACTCCCGCAAGCAGAAACTGGCGGAACCAGCGTCCCGCCACAGCACTGCCCTGTTCCCGCCCGACCCCGTAAAGAAAGGCCAACCCCACGCCGAGAAGCAGCAGGTTCAGGGCCAGCATGGCTTTGTCCATGCGGACCAAGAGCCGCAAAATGCGCAGCGCTGCGGGGCGTTTGCTCATGGCGATCCGTCGGGTCCCGTGACGGGGTCCCTGGGCCGTGCAGCCGCACCGGGGATACCCGCCGTCGGCAGGTCCCGAAACTATAGTGCCCGGACCCGGGCGGCGCACTTCCGTCGGCGGGCCCTCCTCCGGCCCGCAGGCAGCCTGGAGCCCGCGACGGCCGGCCGCCAGTCCGGGTTCGAGGTATCTTCGCTGTCGGCCGGCGTCCTTTTGTGCGCCATCGGGCTCCAGGCCTTGCCGGACGTACCCTGCCGGACCATACTACGTCGCGTACAGAGCACCCCGTCGAAACAGGCCTCCGGTGCCCCGAGGTGCCGACGACAGGCGCGCGTCGGCAGCGTGGAACGACGTCCGGGACAACCCGCCGCGCGTCGACTGGAGAGGACGAACCGGCATGGGAACCTACGACCCCACACCCTACCAGATCGACCTCGATGCCTGGCCCGCCATCACCGTGCCACCGCCGGGACCCGTCTCCCGGGACCTGCACGGGCGCTGCTGCCGCTACTTCAAGGGGCTCAGCGGTCAGGTGAAGCTGTTTCCCGTGGCCTTCGCCGAGGGCAAGGGCTGCACCCTCACCGACGTGGACGGCAACCGCTACATCGATTTCTCCAGCGGCATCTACGTCACCACCCTCGGCCACTGCCATCCCCGCGTCGCCGAGGCCGTCCAGCAGTACGCCGGGACGCTGATGAACTGCCATGACTTCACCACCCGGGTCAAGACCGACCTGGTCGAGGCCATGGCGCGCCTGCTGCCCGGAGACCTGGTGGGATACCAGTTCTACGACTGCGGCACGGCCGCCGTCGAGGCCGGACTCCGGGTCTGCAGGGCCGCCACGGGGCGCCACGAATTCATCAGTTGCTTCTACGATTTCCACGGCAAGACCTACGGCGCCGTCTCCCTGGCCGAAATGCGCTCGAGCGTCTACGGCCCCACACGGGCGCCCGGGTTCCACATGGTCCCCCGGCCCGACCCCTACAGACCCCTCTGGACCCACCCCGATGGCAGCATCGACACGGACCGCTACATCGCCTTCTACGAGGACTACTTCGAACGCGCCACGGCACACCAGGTCGCCGCATTCGTGCTCGAACCCATCCAGGGATGGGGCGGCAGCATCATCCCCCCCGACGACTTCTTCCCCAAACTCCGCTCCTTCTGCGACCGACATGGCATCCTGCTCATGGCCGACGAGGTGCTCACGGGCATGGGGCGTACGGGCAGGATCCTGTGCACGGAGCACTGGAACGTGCTCCCCGACGTCGTGACCCTCGGCAAGGGGTTCGGCAACGGTTTTCCGGTCACCGCCGTGGCCGTCCGGGCGCCCTACGTCGAGTGTTTCGAGTCCATTTCCGCATCGAGCAGCTACGGCGGCAACCCCATGGCCTGCGCCGCCGCCCTGGCCTGCTTCGAGGTCATCGAGGCGGAAGGCCTGCTCGAACACGCCACCCACCTCGAAACCCTGTTCCGCGCGCGCATGGCGGCGTGGAAGAAGCAATTCCGAATCGTCGGCGACGTCCGCTGCAAGGGCTGCCTGATGGGGGTGGAACTGGTGCGCGACAGGACCACCAAGGAGCCCTTCGCCGAGGCCGGAAAACAGGTCTACCAGCGAGCCTTCGCCAAGGGCCTCGCCTGGATCCCCGCTGGCCATATCCTGCGCATGAGCCCCCCCATCGTCATGCCCGACGAGGTCGCCCACCGCGCCATGGACCTCATCGAGGAAGCCATCGGGGAAACCGAGGCCGAACTCCTGCGCTGACTCGACCGGCCGGCGCCCCCGACGGCCGTCCCTCTCTCGCCGTACCGGCCGGCGCCCCCGACGGCCGTCCCTCTCTCGCCGTACCGGCCGGCGCCCCCGACGGCCGTCGCTCTCTCGGGATGGTGCGCGGAGGTCCGCGCCCCGTACTGGAAATCTCGCCGTACCGGCCGGCGCCCCCGACGGCCGTCTTGTTCGAGTCACGCGGCTCCCCGTCGTTGGTTCAGCGTCGGGTTTTTGCGCGTGGTCGGGCCCCAAGCAACTCGACCAGCGACGTTTCGTACCGCGCCATGGTCACCCATCCCAGGCGCACCAGGAGGAAAGCCCCGGCGAATCCGGTCAGGAAGCCGCCGATGTGAGCCCAGTAGGCCACGCCGTCGCCCCCCGTGGCCGCACCCCAGATGTCGAACAGCAGCCACAGCAGGATCATCCAGTAGCTCTGCACCCGGAAGGACCCCGAACCGCCCCGCACGAACAGCACCCAGTACCAGCAGTTCACCGGCGCCTGGGGATAGAAGACCAGGTACATCCCCACCACCCCGTTGATGGCCGCGCTCGCGCCCACCGCCGGACCGCCGCTGAGCACGTTGTGCAGGGCCGCCCCGAAGACCCCCGAGAGCAGATACAGGGAGAGGTACCGCAGGTTCCCCATGCGGGCACAGGTCGCATTCCCGAACAGACGCAGGAACAGGAGGTTGCCGCAGATGTGCAGGATCCCTCCGTGCAGCCACATGTACCCCAGCATCCCCGCCGGATGCCAGCCGTCCAGCACCAGTCCCCGTACCACCTCCGGCTGCGCCCGGGATGCCTGCAGCAGAAACACCGCCGCAATGCCCATCGTGATGGCGTGGTTCGCCAGCGGCACCCGGTCGCACACCACTTCGGTCTCGTAGGGAAAGAGAATCATGAAACCTTCCCAAGACTCTCCCGTCCGCCCGGGAGACCATCCGGTGACCGTGCGGCGTCCCGGACAGCGAACGTCCTCGTGAGCCGCAACGGACCATGGATCCCATTTCCGCGACATCAAGCCGTCGGAAGGATCGGGCAGGGCTGTTTCAAGATCCCAACGCCGCCGCCGGGCTTGTCCCGGTGGAGCGCCGATAGGAGGGCGGGGAGGGGGCGCGGCCGCGCT
>JAFGRS010000651.1 GCA_016935045.1 Lentisphaeria bacterium
GAAGCTCCCGCTGAGCCGTGCCTTGTGGAGGGCGAAGCTCCTGCTGAGCCGTGCCTTGTGGAGGGCGAAGCTCCCGCTGAGCCGTGCATGGATGCGGCTCCGCGGAGCGTCGCCCTTCCGTAGGCCGCACGGTCCACGGGCGGCGCGCGACGGCGGTTTCTCCGGGGCACCGACAGGTCGCCCCGGGCAACTCTCTGCATGAGAATCCAGCCCCATTGCCTGCCGTGTCCGCGAACATCGTCCAACCCAGGCGCATCCTGATCGTTTCCCAGTGTCTGCTGGGGGACACGCTGGCGTTGTTGCCGGCTCTGCACGCCTTGCGGAATGCGTTTCCGGGAGCGCGGATCCACCTGGTCAGCGACGCCCACGGGGAGGGGAAGGTGTTCGCGGGAGACATTTTGGGCGGGTGCGGGCTGGTGGACGGGTTCCACGGCATGCGGGTCGCCGGCTCGCGGCTGGTCCGGCTCCGGGATCGCCTGCGGCTCGTGTGCCGCTTGCGGCGCAGCCGGTGGGACGTTGGCCTGGTACTGATTCCGCCCTATCCTCCGTTGACTCAGGCCCTGGTCCGGCGTCTGGATCTCTACCTGCGGCTGGCCGGGGTCAGGCGGCGGATCCTGCCGATCCCCGCCGCGCCACGAAGGGAGCCCGACGGCAGGCTCGCGTGCGTGGCCCACGTGAGCGATGCCCTGCTTGCCCAATTGACTCCGCTCGGGATACGGACGCCCCCCGCCGGAGAAGGGCTCTTCCTCCTGCCGGAACTCCCGGAGGACGACCCCCTCGTGAAAACCGCCGCGGAACGGATGGAGACAGCCGCCCACCCCGATACGGCACGTCTGGCCCTCGCCCCGGGCAGCAACATGCCCTCCAAGCGCTGGCCGGTCGAACGCTACGCGGATGTCCTGACCGAACTTGCCGGGCACAGGTCCCTGACCGTTTTCCTCTTCGGCAGCCGTGCCGAAGAAGATCTCTGCCGGGCGCTGGCCAGCCAAGTTCCGCACCTTCCCTGTCATGTCGTCGCGGGGGAGCCGATCGGCCTGGTTGCCGAGATGGTTCGGCGGTGCGATCTGTACCTCGGGAACGACACGGGGCTGATGCACCTGGCCGCCGCTGTCGGCACGCGGTGTGTGGCCGTGTTTTCGGCGCGGGACCTGCCCGGGGCCTGGCATCCCTACGGTCAGGGGCACACGGTTCTCCGCACCCGCATCGAGTGCGAGGGCTGCCTTGGCGTGGACTGCCCCCTGGGCACCTATGCCTGTATCCGGGCGATCTCCGTCCCCGACGTTGCCGCCGCCTGCCTCACGATCCTCCGCGATATCTGAGCGCAGAGCCGCGGCATCTCCAGACCATGGACAGGCCATCGGCATGTGCGGTATCGCCGGCACCATCGGCAAGGCAAGTCTGGACGTGATCCGGGCCATGACGGATGCCCTGCGGCATCGCGGGCCGGACGACGAAGGGTTGTTCGTCGACGCGCCGCGGGGCGTCGCCCTCGGGCACCGGCGCCTGGCCATCATCGACCTGAGCCCCGGCGGACGCCAGCCCATGTCCTTCGCCGGGGGGCGGTACCGGATCACCTACAACGGGGAGGTGTACAACTACCGCGACCTGCGGACCCGCCTCGAGGGGCTCGGGTGTGTTTTCCGGACCCGGAGCGACACGGAGGTCATCCTGGCGGCCTATGCCACCTGGGGGGAGAGCTGCCTCGAACAGCTCCGCGGCATGTTCGCCTTCGCGATTCTCGACCGGGACCGGGGCCGGGTCCTCCTGGCCAGGGACCGGCTGGGCATCAAACCCCTGCTCTACAGCCGGCAGTCGGGCTGCCTGCTGTTTGCCTCGGAACTCCGCTCCCTGCGCGCCTCGGGGCTGGTGCCGCCGCGGCTGGACCCGGAGGCCCTGTGGACCTACCTCTCCCTGGGCTCGGTGCAGCCGCCGCGGACGATCCTCGAGGGTGTTGCCGCACTGCCGCCTGGCCATGCCATGACGGTGGACCTCGACGGCCGCATCCTCCGGACGTGGCGCTGGTGGGACATCGTGTCGGCCGCCGCGGCACGGGCGGCCGAGGTGCGGGACCTGAGCTTCTTCGAGGCAGCCGAGAGGCTCCGGACCCATCTGGACGAGGCCACGCGGTACCACCTGGTGGCGGACGTCCCCGTCGGCGCCTTTCTCAGCGGAGGCGTGGATTCCGCCGCCATGGTGGCGCTGATGGGTCGGCAGGTCTCGGAACCGATCCGGACCTTCACGGTCGGCTTCGAGCCGCGCCACGGACACCTCGACGAAAGCCTCCAGGCTGCCGCCACGGCCCGCCATTACGGCACCCGGCATACCGCCGTGACGGTCACCGATGCCGAGGCCGGCGCCGCCTTCGAGCCCCTGCTCGATGCCCTGGACCAACCCAGCATGGACGGGGCCAATACCTGGTTCGTCAGCCGCGCCGCCGCGGAGCAGGTCAAGGTCGTGCTGACCGGCCTCGGGGGCGACGAGCTCTTCGCCGGATACCCCCACTTCCGCCGTCACCGGTGCGCCGCCCGCATCGCGGCATTCCTCTCCCCGGTGCGCGGCATCCTGGCTCCCCTGCGCCTGCTGCCGGACCGCTTCCGGCACAACCTGATGCTGCCCGCCCTGAGCGCGGACGAGCGTCTGGCCACGCTGCGCTGTCTGGCGACGGACGCCGACAAGCGTCGCCTGGTCGCCTCCGGTTTCCCGGAGACGGCCCGGGGTGGCTCGCTGGTCAGCCTGTGTGCCGATCTTGGCAGGGGCGCCCCGGACTGCCTCTCCCGGCTCTCGGCCGCGGAACTCGAAGGCTACATGGTGCGGACGCTGTTGCGGGACGGCGACGCCATGAGCATGGCGCACGGGCTGGAGGCCAGGCCCATCCTGCTCGATCACCGCCTGGCGGAATTCGCCTTTGCCTTGCCGGCGGAGTTCAAGCTGCGCCGAGGGCGTGCCAAGGCCATCTTCCATGCCGCCCTCGGCGATCTGCTTCCCGCGGAGATCCTGCGGCGGCCCAAGCGCGGCTTCGAACTGCCCCTTGTGCGTTGGCTGGGGGGCTCGCTCCGGGAACGGGCCGAGGATGCGTTCTGCTCCGCCGAGGCGAGGGAAGTGTTCCATCCTGCCTTTCTCCGGCAGGCCCGTGAGCGGCTGGGACGGCTCTCGCCCCGGGACTTCCGGCTGTGGCCGTACTTCGTGCTCATCGAGTGGATGCGGCGACACGGGGCGTCGCTGGGCTGAGATTGGCCGTCGGGGACCGCCGGCCCTACGGCCGGAACGGGAATCCGCCGCACGGCCGAACCAGGTAGGCGCCACGAGCCGAGTGGCGCAATCCCTTCGGGAGGTCCGCCGGCCCTACGGCCCGAACGGGAATCCGCCGCAGGGC
>JAFGRS010000652.1 GCA_016935045.1 Lentisphaeria bacterium
GCCGTCCTCGGCGGTATGCCGAACCAATGCCGTACGGCGGAGGACCGCGGGCTCCGGCGGGAACGCTGCAGGCATGGGCGTTCCCCTTGCGCGTGCCGGTGAGTCCAGGATCATCGAGCGGACGTCAGCGCGACAGCACCCCCGAAGTGGCCGCGAACCGCCGCAGCGGCTGCCCACCCGCATCCCGCACCAGGGCCAGCACATCCGCGTCCGTCTCCATCCCCAAGCCGCTCACACGCTCCCCGGAGCCACGCAGCAACACGCACAACTCGCCCCCGGATCCCACGGGGACTGTCACCCCAAAACCACCCTCGACCGCCTGCAGCCGCGCTTCCCCGACCAGAGACTCCGCACTGGGGTGGGGACGCAGAACCGTGACGAACTGGACCGCTTCCTGCTTGCCGGGGGTGCGGGCAGTGAGGTGGTATTCGACCAGTTTGATCCGGGGTCGCGGCGGCGTATCGAAGCGATCGGTCTGCGAGATCTCGAGGCCCTCGGGCCACAGGAAGGCGGCCTGGCAGGCGGCCTTGCCGTTGACGACGCGGATGTCGCCCTGCCCGGCGACAGTCATTTCCACCGGCGCGTGCAGCCACCACTCGAAGGTGGCGGGTTCCGGCGCCTCGAGAAGATCGTGCAGAAGCACCACGTCGGGCTTCGCAAACAGAATGCGACGCGTGAAACGCCGCAGCGCTCCCCCATAGGCCGCCGCCCCTTCCCCTTCCACGAAGTCGAACTCGCCCGTGGTCACGAAACTGCCGATCCGCCCCACCGCGCTCTGGGAGTGGCCCTGCTGTCCCTTGCCGTTCACCGTGATCGAGTTCACGCTCTTGGTCTGCCACATCCACTCGCGGTGGTGGGCGCTGCCGTAGCTGTCGCGGTACCCCGTGCGGATGAAGAGGCGTTCGCCGAAGGCATAGAGCAGGAACGCGTTCTGCGACTCGTAGCCGTGGCTCTGGGTGCCGAAGGGACTGGACTTGAAGATGACCTGGACATTGTCGGCGGCGTCCAGCAGGTTGCTGTTCAGCATCGCCTGCCCCGTGCCCTGGAAACAGCGCGACGACGGCAGGTCCAGCGGCGGCCGCGGCTCCACCGGCGGCAGAGCCCCCCGCACAAAGCCGACATAACCACCCGTCTGCTGCGGTTCGCCGTGCGCCAGGACGTACCACTGCCAGTGGCCGTTGCCGGCCTGACCCGCCAGAACACTCATCAACTGCCGGTTGCTCGCCGACGTCCGCTTCGCACACAGGTCCCCGAACCCCCCGCCCTGCGTCCCCGGGGGCTGAAGGACCATGGCGTAGTAGCCGATGCTCGAGAAATACGGCTTGTCGTAGGCGTCGATCCCCATGGCCGCCTTCATCACGTCCGCCCACCACGTGAAACGGCTGATGTAGCTGCTCCAGTAGGAGCTGCCCTCGTGCCAGCCCCCATCCTCGTCGCACCAGACCGGGTACACGCAGGCAAACACGTTCGCCGCAAACCAGGCCCACTGATCCGCCTCGGGAATCTCCCCGTGAAACGCAATGCCGACCTCCCCGAGAAAGTGCCAGGCCCGGTTCGAGTGGCTGGCGTAGGGGTTCCAGAGATGCCGGGGGCAGAGGTGCCGGTACATCTCCTCGCCCCGGACCGCCATCACCCCGCGGCAGATCTCACGCTCCTCGTTGCTGAGGAAATCATGCAGGAACGTATAGGTGCGCGAGAAGTAGTAGGCGTAGGGCATCCCCGCCTCGTCGTTGTAGCGGTACCCCGTCGCGCCCCGCGGGTCCCATTGCGCACACTCCAGCAGGAGCCTGCGGGCCAACTCCCCGTAGGCCCGGTTCCCGTCCAGCAGACGGGTGAACGCCAGCGTCGCGGCCCCGTTGAGCGCGGCGATAGTGTAGGTCCGGTTGCCCCACCAGATGCTGCGCCAGGGATCGCTGCCCCGTTCCATGTCGGCCGGGTACTTGGGGGGCTCCGCCGTGGGCGGCGGACGCTCCACCAGCTTGTCGCACTCCGCCTTCAGGCCGGTATACAGCGACTGCAGGTCTTCCCGCGCACGCCGCCGCAGTTCCCCCAGGTCCTCCGGACGGAGAAACAGACGGGGATGGGCGTCCGGGATCCGGGCCGCCAACGCCGCGCGGTCGGGCAGAGGCATCGCCGTGGCGGACTCCGCAACCGTGAACTTCCGTACCTGACTCCAGGACGATGCCTCCCCATCCTTGCTCCGCGCCCGATAGCGCCAGTACCAGACACCCGGCTCAAACACCCGGGACGGACAGTGCACATTCCACTCGATGCCGTCGGCCGCATACCCCACCGCACCGAAATCCGCCTGCCGCGAACACGAAACATCGTACGACACCGCCCCGGCCACCGGTCGCCAGGCAAAACCGGGCGGCGTCACCAAGGTCACGCCCCCAGCCTCCGGACGGAAACCCCACTCCCCCGGTTTGGCCGGAGAATCATCCACGGCCGGCGCCCCCGAAACGGCCGCCGCAAGCACCAGCGCCGAAACCTGCATCCGTATCGCTCCCATGCACCTTCTCCACACCGTCTCGCCACCTTCAGATTTCACCCGACCAGCGTGCCTGCCGCCCCCGCCCGACAGGACAGGGACCATGACAATGTGCATGACCCCGGCGCAATTGCGAATGGAGTCCCGGCGGAAGGCCTCAGTGAAAACAGAAAGGACTCGGGCTCCTGCTGAGCCGGTTCTCGGATTGGACTGAGGCATTCCGGCTTCTGAGGCATTCCGGCTTCTCCTGGCGCCGGCATTTGTGCTCGTCGTTCCAGGGTGTATACTACTCCCTTGGTTTTTCCGCGGTTGAGGTCCCTGCCGCCGCGTCCGTTGGTCCCTGGCCAACGGGAGCGGGACCCTTCGCCTCGTCCCGTGCCCGGGCGCACCCGGTGCGGCAGGCAGACGGCGCGGTGCGACGTGGACGGATCCAGCCGCCCGGAGCTGCCGTCGGGACCCTGATCGAACGGTCCGGGCAGCGAGAAGGAACGGACAGGATGGCAGTCAAGATCAGACTTCGCAGGGCAGGCAAGCGCAATGCGGCATGCCACCGCATCGTGGTGGCTGACGGACGCAGCCCCCGGGACGGACGGTTCATCGAGATCATCGGTTCCTACGACCCCCGGAACAAGGCCGAAAACGTGGATCTCGATCGGGCCGAGTACTGGCTCGCCAACGGGGCCCAGGCCAGCGAAACGGTCGCGGCCATCATCAAGCGTGCCCGCGCCGGCGTGCCCATGCGGCCCGCCGCTGAACCCCCGGCGGAAGCCTCCGCTCCGCCCCGGCAGACCGCCCCGGCAGAGGCCGCGGGCGCCGACGCCGAGGACTCCGACTCCGAATCGTGACCTGGGATGGGGCCTGAACCATGCTCCGAATTCTGAAAAAGCTCTTCGCTCCCAGCGCGTCCCCCGCTGCCCGGGCCCCCGTGCCGACGGAACCGGGCGAACCGGCAGGCGCGGCGGAGCAGGCTTCCGGCGTCGAGGGCTTTGTCGACTACGTTGTCCGCTCGCTGGTGGACACCCCCCAAAGCGTTCGGGTGCGCAGCGAGGAAAAGGACCGCGCCACGCTGATCACGGTGACCTGTGAGAAGAAGGACATCGGCAAGGTGATCGGACGGAACGGGAAGACCATTTCGGCGATCCGTGCCCTGGTCAACGGCGCCGGCGGCCGGGTCGGCAAACGCATCAACGTGGAAGTCCAGGATTGATCGGTCCCCCCGGATGCGGCTGGATATCGTCACCCTGTTCCCCGCTGTCTGCGAAGGTCCCCTCGGCGCCTCCATCATCGGCAGAGCCCGGGAGCGGGAACTGGTGGACCTGAGGCTCGTCGACCTGCGCCAGTATACCCACGACCGTCACCGGACGGTGGACGAACCACCCTACGGAGGCGGGGCGGGAATGGTGCTGAAGCCCGAGCCTCTCTTCGAGGCCATGCAGGACGTGGCCCCACCCGGGGCCTGGCGGGTGCTCCTGACGCCCCAGGGAGTACCCTTCCGACAGGCGTGTGCGAGGCGTCTCGCCGCCCTGCGCCACCTGGTCCTGGTCTGCGGCCACTACGAAGGTGTCGACGAACGGGCCCGGCAGGCCCTGTTCGATGAAGAGCTGTCCATCGGGGACTACGTGCTGACCAATGGCGCCCTGGCGGCGGCCGTGGTGGCCGATGCCGTCATCCGCTTGCTGCCGGGTGTGCTCGGCTGTGAGGAGTCCTCCGAAGACGAGTCGTTCGGCCGCAACGGGTGGCTGGAGTACCCCCAGTACACACGGCCGGCCGAGATGCAGGGAATGCGGGTGCCCGAGGTGCTCCTCTCCGGAGACCACGAGGCCATCCGCGCTTGGCGCCGGCAACGTTCCCTGGCGCGGACGGCCGCCAGACGGCCCGGGCTGATCCAGGGTTGGGACGGAGACCAATAGCATGAATACCATCGAGAAGATTCGCCGCGAGAACCTGAAGACGGACCTTCCGCCCTTCGGTATCGGGGACACCGTCCAGGTGGACTTCCGTATCGTCGAGGGCGGCAAGGAACGGATCCAGGCCTACACGGGAACCGTGATCGGGTGCAAGGGTTCCGGGATCTCGCGGAGCATTACGGTCCGCCGCGTTTCCTATGGCCAGGGCGTCGAGCGTGTCGTGCCTCTGCACAGTCCCAGAGTCGCCGGCCTGACCGTCGTCCGCCGCAGTCGCGTCCGCCGGGCCAAGCTCTATTACCTGCGCGACCTGGTGGGCAAGGCAGCCCGCGTGAAGGAATTGCGCCAGCAGTGACGCCCGGCTCTCCCGGGAGGGCGGCGATGTCGGTTCAGACAGGCGATCCGGACACGGACCTCTTCCGCTGGGAACGCGAGGCGTATCGGTCCGGGCGGCACAGGGTGGCCGGGGTGGACGAAGTGGGCCGCGGACCCCTCGCGGGACCGGTGGTCGCGGCGGCGGTGGTGCTTCCCCCCACGGGGGTGGCTCTCGCGGTCGCGGACTCCAAGACCCTGACGGCGACCCGGCGCGAGGCCTTGGCTCAGGCACTGTGGCGGGAGCCGGGTGTAGCCATCGGTCTGGGGGAAGTCGCCGCCTCCCGCATCGACGAGGTGAACATCCTGAACGCGACCGCCGAAGCCATGGCGGCGGCCCTCGCGGCCCTGGACGTGGCCGCGGATTTCGCTCTCGTCGACGGCCTTCCCATCCCCCGCTTCCCCCTGCCGGCACGCTTCCTCGTCCGGGGCGACGCCCTCTGCGCCAGCATCGCCGCGGCCAGCATCCTGGCCAAGGTCCACCGGGATGCCCTCATGACCGCCTACGACCGCGCCTTCCCCGGCTATGGATTCGCCCGCCACAAGGGCTACGGCAGCCGCGAACACCTCGCCGCCCTCGCCCGCCTCGGTCCCAGCCCGATCCACCGGCGCACGTACGCTCCGGTCCGCCGCGTCGCATCCCCCGACCTCCAACCCGATCTTCTCCCGGGGTTCCCCCCGCAGAGCCAATAGGGAGTGTGCGGGGACTGCCCGAGGCCCCCGCAAACCGATATGCCCATACGCGACAGAATCCGGCCCGTCGTCTGTGACCTTCTGGGAAGGCTGGTGGACTGCGGCCACGAGTCCTACATCGTCGGCGGGGCCGTGCGGGACCTCCTCATGGGCATCGAGCCCAAGGACTACGACATCGCGACCGCGGCCACCCCGGAGGAGGTCCGCAGGGCCTTCGGCCGGCGACGCTGCCGCATCATCGGCCGGCGTTTCCGCCTCGCCCACGTCTATGCGGGGTCCGAGATCTACGAGGTCAGCACCTTCCGCCGAACGCCCACCGCCGATGAACGCAGCGAGCGCCTGGACGACGACGGCATCATGATCTGGAGGGACAACGAGTTCGGCACCCTCGAAGACGACGCCACACGACGCGATTTCACCGCGAATGCCCTCTACTACGATCCCGTCGGCGACCGCGGCGTCATCGATCTGGTCGGGGGAGTCAAGGACATCGAGGAACGCGTCGCACGGGCCATCGGCGACCCCATGGTCCGCCTCGAAGAAGACCCCGTCCGCGTGCTCCGCGGCCTCAAACTGGTGGGCCAGTTCGGCTTCTCCCTCGACCCCGGGCTCGAAGCCGCCATCCGCGCCAAGGGCCCGCGTATCGCCCTCGCCAGCCAGAGCCGCCTCTTCGAAGAACTGCTCAAGATCCTTGCCACCGGCCGGGCGCTGCCCGTCCTCGCTGCCTTCCAGAACTACGGCTTCCTGACGGCCTACTGGCCCGCCATGGCACAGGAATGGGACACCCCCGTCGGGGACATGACCCGGCGCGTGCTCGAAGAACGCGACCGGCGCATCGCCGCCGGCGCCTGCTCCCTGTCCAAGGCCCTCGCCCTGGCCACCGCGGCCCTCCCCTGGGTGACGGTCCGACTCGGCAGCCCCCGACTGGGCGAATTCTGGGAACACACCGAGGGCGTGGAACACCACTGCCGCGAGGCGGTGCAGGAGTTCTTTGCACCATTCCCCGTGTCCCGGCTTTTCACCGCCAGAATCCGGGATATTCTGCTTCTGTTGCCCCGGCTCGCGGGCCATCTGCGTGTGGGGCGCCTGGTGCGTCACCCGGAGTACAAATATGCGCGTGAACTCTACGCCCTCGTGGGTGCGGTCATGGACTGGCCGCCCGAACGGCTGAGCCAGTGGCCCCCGCCGGAAGGCGAACCGGCACCGCGCCGGCACCCCGCGGGACGTCGACGCCGCCCTCGTCGCAGGGCTTCGGATACGGCACGGAACGACACGACATGAAGCTGTGGATCAGGATTGCGGTGATCGCCGCGCACCTGGCGGTGATCGGGGTGATACTCGGAACATGCCGGCCCGAGGGCTGTCGGCGGGGACGGGGCGCGGCGGCTGGTGCGCCGGAGGTCGGCGGGGCAGGGGACGGGAAAACGGGCCCGGAGCAATCCCTTCCGGACACTCCAGGAGAAGGGGGAGTCGCGCGGGCCCCGACCGATGCAACGGCTGGGAAGGTGTCCTATTCCGAGTCCTTCTTTCAGCGTGGGACAAGGCGTTTGCCGGCGGACCTGGAGGCCGCCACGGCCGCCTGCCGAACCGGTGTTCTGGTGGACTGGACGGCCCGCTCCGTCCTCTGGGGCAAGGGCGAGAACAAGCCGGTCCCGGTCGCTTCCCTGACCAAGATGATGACGGTGCTGCTGCTGATGGAGGATGTGGCGAGCCGGTCGGACCTCGATCTGGACACCAGGATTGCGGTGACGAAAGAGGCTGCCGCCATCGGCGGGCGCCAGGTGTGGCTGGACCCCCGGGAGACCTTCTCGGTCGAGGACCTGCTCCGCTGCGTGCTCATCCACAGCGGGAACGACGCCGCCTACCTCGTGGCGCAGACCCTCGAGGGCTCGGAGGCAGCGTTTGTCGAGCGCATGAACCGCAGGGCCCGGGAACTGGGACTCACAACCGCGAAGTTCCTCAATTCCCACGGCCTCCCCGATGAGGCCACCCGGCAGGAAAACGTCGCCAGCGCCATCGAACTCGCCTTCCTGGCGGGACAGCTTCTCGACTACCCCGCCGTGGTGGAACGCAGCGGCACCCGACTCAGCTTCCTCGAACCGCGCATCGACGGCAAGAAGACGCAGTTGCTCAATACCAACAAACTGGTCGGGCGCGTCGCCGGCGTCAACGGCATGAAAACCGGCTACACGAACAACTCGGGCTACTGCCTGACCGCTACCTGCGAACGCAACCGCCGCCAGGCCGTCGTCGTCGTGACCGGCTGCGACCGCGGTACGGCGCGGGACGACCTGGCCGCCAAACTGCTCGAATGGCTCTACGCAACTCCCTGAATCCGCCCCGAGCCGAGTGGCGCAAATCCCCAATGAGAGTCGCGCTCGGCTCGCGCTCCAGGTCAACCAGCTCCTCTGGCACGCAAGCTGGAATGAGGCTGCCATCGAGCCCCCGTTCCGAGACGTCACCCGATCGCTTCGGCCGCCCCGTTGCCGTCGCCTCCCTCGAGGGCGTCGAATGCCTTCAGGATGGTGGGCACGTCGAGGTCGTTGGGACAGGCCTCGCGGCAGGCGCCGCAGGCGTTGCAGCGTTCGCGGCGCTTCTCGGCCGGGACCGCCGCGAGTTGACGCCGGACGGACTCCTCGAGCCCGAAGGCGCGCCAATTGCGGTACAGACCCATGTAGCGCGGGATGTCCACGCCTTGGGGGCAGGGCATGCAGTACCTGCACCCCGTGCAGAACCGGTCGCCCAATTCCGCCCGCAGGCGGTCCAAGCCCTCGCAGAGGGCGCCGAAATCCGCCTCGCGTTCGGGATCGAACTCCTTGACCGTACGCGCGTTCTGTTCCAGTTGCTCGGGGGCGTTCATGCCCGAGCAGGCCGTGCTGACGTGGGGGTTCGCGAGCACGAAGCGCAGCGCCATCTCGGTGGTCGGCAGATCCATGTGCAGCGCCTCCCGGAGTCGGCTCGACTCGCAGGCCAGCACCCCTCCCGCCACCGGACACATGGCCACCACCCCGACGCCCAGTTCGCCGGCCCGGGCAATGGTCGGTTCGTAGCTGCGGTTGATCAGGTTGTAGGGAACGGTGATGCTGTCGAACAGCCCCGTCTCGATGCAGGCGACGAAGTGCTCGGGTGTGTCGTGCCCCGTGAAACCGATGTGCTGCACCAGCCCCTCGTCCCTGGCTTGCCGCAACGCGTCCAGTACCCCGCCGCGCTTCAGCAGGTGGGGCATCTTGGCCCAGGAGAACCAGCCCACCTGGAAGAACTTGAAGTGGCTGAGCCCCAGGATGTCGAGTTGCCGTTCGATTTCCCGGCGGAACAGATAGGCGGTTTGGTTGGCGTCGATGCCCTCCTTGCCCGAGACGATCACCCCGGCGGTCCTCCCCGCCAGCCCCGGAGCGGTGCGCTGCTGGCACTGCCCCCGGCAGTACCGCCGCGTGGTCTCGAAGTAGTTGATGCCCAGATCCACGGCCCTCGATATCAGGGCCGTGTTCCGTTCCTGGTCCTCCCCCAGACGCATGCAACCGAAGGAGAGGGCCGAGACGGAAAGGCCCGTCCTCCCCAACGGACGGTAGCGCATGGTCTCGTCGTTGCGCAGCAACGGCTCGGAATGGGCTCTCGGGACAACGGACATGACACGGACCTCCGCTCCGGACTGGAAAACGCAACGCGGCACCCGCGCCGGCCGGTGCAGACCACGACCCACGAACCGCCGCCGCGGGACTGCCAAATCAATCCATGACGCCCGCGCCGGTTGCCCCGGCATCCCCGGATGCCGCCGACGGGAACCTCGCAACGACGACCTACCATACACGGCGCGGGAAGGAAACGAAAACCATGACCTCACCCGGAACGTGATGCCGCGGCAGCGCGCGGGGGGCCCGGCTGCCCGGTCATCTCGAAGGAAATCCCGGCGGCAGTGCAAGGCTCGCCGCGCGCGGTCGAGAACCGGTACCCGAAGCGAACCGGGGTCCTCTCGATCGCCTCCGGACACAACGAGCCGAGCACCGTCCCGAAAACGACTGTCAGACCGGTGGCGCCGACAGCCCGTTTTCCGGCCAGGCTGAGTACGGGCAGGTCCGGAAAACGGGCGCTGCAGTGGCGCCGGTTTTCCGGTCTGCCCTCGCCGCTCTTCGGCCTCGGTGTTCCGGCGTGTTCTCCGGCGCGTGTTCCGGGGCGTGTTCCGGGGGCCGGTTGTCGGCGCTGCCAGGCGGCGATTGCGTTCCCTGTCGTCCTTCGGGTGGGTCTGTGCAGCCGCCGCCCCCGGGCTATATTGAGGACCGATCCGGTCGGGGGTCCGAGCGGGGCCGGCGGCGAGCCCGGCGTGTCCGCCGGTGGCGCCGCCGCGGGGCCTTGCCTGGCAAACTCCCTGACCCGGAGTCCGGGACATCGACACGACATTGGCAGAAAACGACACCACCACGAAAGGGACAGGCGGATGAGTGCACTGCGGATCGGGGCCGGGCAGACCGTTCTCTTCCAGGGAGACAGCATCACCGATGCCGGACGCTCGCGGGACAATGACGCGGAGTTGGGGCGGGGGTACGCGAACCTGACGGCGGCCTGGTTCAGCGCCCTCTTTCCCGAGCTGCAGGTGCGTTTCCTCAATCGCGGCATCAGCGGCAACCGGGTGCGGGACCTGCAAGCACGCTGGCAGGCCGACTGTGTCGACCTGCGTCCGGACTGGGTGTCCATCATGATCGGCATCAACGACACCTGGCGGCGCTATGACCGCAATGACCCGACGTCGGCCGAGGACTACGCCGCGGGGTACCGGGATATCCTCGAACGGACACGGCAGGTGACCGGCGCCGGCCTCATCCTCCTGGAGCCCTTTGTGCTGCCCGTACCCGACGATCGCCGGGGCTGGCGCGTCGACCTGGATCCGAAGATCGCGGCCGTCCGGGAACTGGCGCGTGAGTTCGACGCCCTCTATGTTCCTCTCGACGGGCTGTTCGCGGCGGCTTCGACCCGGCGGCAACCGGCGTTCTGGGCGGCCGACGGTGTGCACCCGACGCAGGCAGGACACGCCCTGATTGCGCGGGCCTGGCTGCGGACCGTCGGCGCGCTGTAGGGGGAGTGCTTCGTGACGGTGTTGGACCCAACCCGCTGGGACGTTCGGGCGATCGGCGAGCTTCTGGTCCGGTGCGGCACGCGGGCGCGGCGGGCGCAGGCCGGGGTGCCCTGGCAGGTCAAGGCTGACGGAACCCTCGTCACGGACATCGACCGCGGGGTGGAAGCCCTTCTCCGGCAGGCTCTCGACCGGCCCGAACAGGGATCCCGGGTGATCGGGGAGGAGACCGTCGCGGAACAGGGGGAGGGCTATCTCGATGCGGCCCTGAAGGGCATCGCCTGGATCGTGGACCCCATCGACGGGACCGCACCCTACGCCCACGGTCTCGACTCGTGGGGAGTCTCCATCGGCTTCGCACGCCATGGGGTCCTCGAACAGGGAGGGGTGATCCTGCCCGCCCGGGGCGAGATGCTCCTCGGCAGGGGAGACGGGGTGGTGTGGGCGGCCGGGGCCGGGGTCGATGCGGGGTGCGAGCCGGAAGCGGTGCCGGAACTGCGTCCCTTCGTGCCCTGTCCGGCGCCCTGGCGCGAGCACGGGATGCTGGCCCTGGGGCAGCGTTGGGCGAAGGGCCGGGTGCTGCCCTGGCCGAACCCCGTCATTGCCACGGGCAGTGCCGTCGACGTTCTGACCGGACTGATGTTCGGGCGTGTGATGGGGTACATCGGTCATATGAAGCTGTGGGACCTGGCGGGAGTCCTCCCCCTGCTGCAGCGTGCGGGAATCGAGGGGCGGCTGCTGGATGGGACCCCGATCACGGCGGCCATCGCCTCGGATGTACTCGTCCTCGAACCGGGGCATCCCGAACGCTGGGCTCTCCGCTCGGACTGCGTGTTTGGCGCTCCGGGGGTCGTGGCGCGACTGCTGGCACGGCTGCGGGGGGAGGGCTGCCCGGGTGATGGCGCAGGACATCGAGGGGGTGGTTGCGGGTGAGCAGGTCCTCTGCAGTACCGCGGCTGTCGAGGGCAGGGCGCCTCGCCGCCGGCGTCGGGGTTGCGCTCCTGATTCTGTGCTCTGGCTGCGGCCGGCGGAGCCTGTCGGACGAGCGCAATGTGTACTATGTCCGCGGCATGAGACTGCGCGAACAGGAACGCTTTGCGGAGGCCGCCGACGCCTTCCGGGCCTGTCTGCGCCTGAGCCCGGACTCGGCCAAGGCCCACCTCCAGCTCGCCCTGCTCTACGAAGGCCCCCTGAACGATCCCCTGCGCTGCGTCTTCCACTACCGCGAATTCCTCGAGTCGCGGCCGGACGATCCCCATGCCCCGGCCGTGCGGGAGTGGCAGGCCAGGGCGGAACGACGCCTTATCGAGGACCTCCGCAGCAGCGCCGCAGCCGTCGCCCCGGAGCCTGCCGCGAGGCCCCTTCCGGCCGCCGCGGGAACCGCCGCCGGCGAGCAGGAGGACGAGGAGGAGAGCGAGGACACCTCGCTGCTGGCCCGGATCCGGGAACTGAACACTCTCAACCAGGCGCTCCGCGACCGCCTGCGGGCACTGGCCGCGCGCACCCACCCCGGCGGCTCGGGCAGTGCAGGCACAGCCGAACCCGGTGGTACGGCACGGTCCGCCCCCGAGGGCTCCGCGCCTCCGGCGGAGCGTGAGCAGGCAGACGCCTCACCTCCCGCCGCGGCGGCGGACCCGGTTCGCAGCCACCGTGTCGTGGCCGGCGATACACTCAGCAGTCTCTCGCGCCGGTACTACGGCAGTGCCGCGCACTGGGCCGCATTGCGGGACTACAACCGGGCTGCTCTGGGTGGCAGCGAGGTACTGCGCCTGGGGATCGTGCTGTACATTCCGCCCCTGGAAGTCCTGAACCACCGCAAGGGGGAGGGAGAGGACCATCCGACCGCCCCCGGAGAGCGGTAGCGGAGGTGATCCCGTGAGCAAGGATGTCATCACCCAACGCCTGGTCACAACCCGTCGTTTTGCCCCGGGCGAGGGTCGCCCCTCCCCGCCGGGTCCCGACGCCCCGGTTGCCGGAGAGGCTTCGGCGGACGAACTCCTGCGGGAAGAGGAAGAATCGATCCGGAAGCAATCAGCGGCGTCCGCCTGGATCGAGGTCCGCCGGCGTCGGGGCGAGGTCCTCGTGGAACTCGACCGCGCCATCCGTTTCCTGGAACACCGCCGGCAGGAAACGGAACAGATGCTGCGAACGCTTTCCCACCGACGCAGCGCCGTCACCGGCATCGACGTGGACCGCGGCGGCCCACCCGTGCTCAGCGAGTTGCGCCGCATGAAACAGGATCTGCACGATGCCCACGTCGAGTTGACCATGTTCCAGCGGATCGAACGTGGCGCCGCGTCGGCGACCGCAGGGCTGGCCGACATGACCCTGGGCGAGTTGAGCCGGTTGGGTTTCGGGCTCTTCTGGCCCCTGATTCTCGCCCTTTTGGCGGCGGCGGCCGTGATTGCCGTTGGCGTCCAGCTGGCCTTGACGGTATAGTGCCCCTATAGGACCATCGACAGGGGCCCCGGCCCGCTGTTGCTACGTATTTCGGTTCGGGCGGACATGGGACGGATGGGCAGAACAGGCAAGCACGATCGCGCCAGGCTGATGACCTACCTGGGGGCGCAGCAGTCCACGCGGTTTCCGTTCACTCGCGGGCGCGTCAGCACTCGGGCAACCGAAGCCCGTCGCCGGCTCGTGGTGGTCGTCCTCGTTCTCCTTGCCGTGGCCCTTTGGGGGCTCTGGCGGGAGTTCGCGGGATAGGGACCCCGGGCCTCACCATGTGGACCGCAGGGCGCGCGCACCTGGAACGCCGCGGGAATGGGCCTTCACCTTCCGCGCGCCGGCCTGTTCTGGCTCTCTGGCGCGCCCGCGGCCCCGCGGGCACAGCTTCGTTGTCGATCGGGCGTATCTGTGGAGCGCCCGCGGCCCCGCGGGCACGGCTTTATGTGGATTGGGCGTATCTGTGGCGCGCCCGCGGCCCCGCGGGCACAGTGGGCGGCAGCGATGGTCGGGCAGCAGACGATTTCCATGCTCTATGGTTCGGATGGACTGACGCTGCGGTTTCCGCATGGCGTCACGCTGCTGCGGGGGACGGATGCGCCCCCTCTCCCGGACCCTCAAGGGTCCCTTCGGGAGGCCCTCGAACGCCCCTACGGCTGTCCCCCCCTGCGGGAAGTGCTGCACAGACGGAAGCCCGGAACCGTCGTCATCACGATCTCCGACATCACCCGGCCTGTTCCCAACCGGCTCCTGTTGCCGCCCATCCTGGAGATCCTGCATGGGGCGGGGATCCCCCGGGAGAGCGTGGCCATCCTGATCGGCACCGGCATGCACCGGCCCAGCACCCCGGAGGAAAGGCAATACCTTGTCGGAAGCGAGGTGCTCGAGCGATACCGTGTCGTGGACCACCGCGCCGATGCCGCCGACAGCCTCGTCAGCGTCAGCGAATCGCCACCGGTGCGTGTGTGCCGGCTCTTCGCGGAGGCGGACTTCCGCATCGTGACCGGGCTGATCGAGCCGCACTTCATGGCGGGCTTCTCGGGGGGGCGGAAGGGGGTATGCCCGGCTCTCGTGGATCTGCGCACCATCGAGAGGTTTCATGGGGTGCGGACACTGGACGATCCGCGGGCGGAGAACGGTGTTTTGGCGGGCAATCCCTGCCACGAGGTCGCGCTGTCCGTTGCCCGCCGCGTGGGGGTGGACTTCCTCTGCAACGTGGCGATCACGCGCGAGCGGGGGTTGGCGGGTGTCTACTGCGGGGAGCTGGAGGCGGCTCACGAGGCAGGCTGCCGGGACGTGGCAGCCTGGACCGCCGTCGCCGTGCCTGTCCCCTTTGACCTGGTGGTGACCTGCGGCGGAGGCTACCCCCTGGATCAGACCCTCTACCAGACCGTGAAGGGAATGTGCACGGCGTTGCCGGCAATCCGGCCCGGAGGCGCCCTGCTGCAGGTCAGCCACTGCGGCGAGGGTGTCGGCTCAGCCGAGTACCGGAAGCTGCTGGCGACCTATGGCAAGGACTGGCAGCGGTTCCTGCGGGATATCCGGTCCCGGGCCGGGGAGACGCGTCTCGACCAATGGGAACTGCAGATGCAGTGCCGTGTCCTGGAACGTATCGGCTGGCGCAACCTGCACCTGGCAACGGACGGAATCGACCCGGCCGAACTCGACCGGTTCGCACTCAGTCCGGTTGGCGGCGATGGCGACGCCCGGGCTCGGGCACAGGGCTTTCTCGACGGTTTCTCGGCGGTTCGACCCGGGGCGCGCCTGGCGGTGATCCCGGATGGACCGTACACGTTGGTGACAGCGACCTGAGGCCGCTCACGAGTCGTGACATGCGTGCGGTAGGTCGCGCGAGCCGAGCGCGACTCTGTTGGGGATTGCGCCACTCGGCTCGTGGCGCCTACCGTAGGTCGCGCGAGCCGA
>JAFGRS010000001.1 GCA_016935045.1 Lentisphaeria bacterium
AGGGGGCGCGGCCGCGCTCCCTCACCCCGAATCGGCGCTCCACTGCCGCAAGGGCAGTGGCGGCGGGAAGCGATTCGACGGATCTTGGAACAGCCCTGATCCTTACCCGGCATCCCGTCCGGTGGAACATGGGATGAAACCCGACAGGTCGGTGGAGTCGGCCGCCTGCCTGTTGTCGAGCGGCGGCAGACAGGTTCCCGGCCGTCACACAGGTGCACCGGGTACGGCGGAGACCGCCGGCTCCCTTCCCCTGGAGGGCGAAGCTCCCGCTGAGCCGAGAGTGCCCGCGAGGCCGCGGGCGCTCCCTTCCCCTGGAGGGCGAAGCTCCCGCTGAGCCGATTTCCGAGTCCTTCCCGTTTTCACCGAGGCATGACGTGCTTCCGCGGCTGGTCAACCGTCCCCGGGGCCGGCGGATTTGCGTCCGTGTTCCCCGGCGTATTCCGTGGCATAGGCGCGGACGGTTTCCAGCAGGCCCTGCTCGAAGGTGTACTCCGGCGCGCAGCCGGTGGCGCGCAAGCGTGCCACCGAGGCGACCGAATGGCGGATGTCGCCGGGTCTCTCGGGCAGGTGGCGTATGGGGCTGGACGATCCGGTCAGCCGCACCACCGTATGTGCCAGGCTGTTGACGGTCAGGGCGCCGCCATAGGCGACATTGACCGTCCCCGTGATGTCGTGGGTTGCCGCGTGTACGTTGGCGGCCACCACATCCTTCACGTAGACGAAATCGCGGGTCTGCTCGCCATCGCCGAACACGTCCAGGGGATCGCCGGCCAGGGCCTTGGCGAGGAAGATCGGTACGGCCGCCGCATAGGGGCTGGCGGGGTCCTGGCGCGGTCCGAAGACGTTGAAGTAGCGCAGGCAGGCGGTGGGCAGCCGGCCTTCGCGGGTGAACAGGGCACAGGAGTATTCCCCGGACAGCTTGGTGATGGCGTAGGGGCTCCTGGGTTCGGGCTGCATGTTTTCGGACTTCGGCGTCTGGGGGTTGTCGCCGTAGACCGCGGCCGAACTGCTGAAGCAGAGCTTGCGCACCCCGGCCGCGGCGGCCTCTTCGAGGACGACGAGTGTGCCGATGGTGTTGACCCGGGTGTACTCGACGGGTTTGCGCATCGATTCGGGGACGCTGATGAGGGCCGCGAGGTGGAAGACCAGGTCGGCGTCCCGCACGGCCCGACGGACGAGGTCACGGTCACAGATCGAGCCCCGGAACAGCTCCGCGTCGAGGCCCTCGAGGTTGCGCTCCCGGCCGCTGTGGAAGTTGTCCAGGACGCGCACCTGCGCCTTGCCCTGGAAGTGGGCCGCGATGTGGCTGCCGATGAAACCCGCCCCCCCGGTCACCAGAACGGTCATGAATCCTGCCTCCACTCCGCCCACCCGAAGCCGACGCGCGCCGACCTTCAGGCCACCGTCCAGCGCAGCTCGCCACCCGCCCGGATGTCCCCGGCGAGCTGTTCGAGGAAGCGCAGGAGGACGCTCAGGCTCTGCAGGCATGCCGGCGCGACCCAATCGGGTTTTCCCTTCTCGACGACGGCCATTGCGGCCAGCAGGGTCTCCGTTGCCGCCGCGCATTCTGCCGCCGCAGCGGCCGGGAGTGTTCCCTGGCGCAGGGCCACGAGGAAGGCGAAGGTCCGGGCCACGGCGCGGATGCGGGCCGCGTCGGCGGCGAGGCTGAGGGCGCAGGCTTTGGCGGTGGATTCGAGGTCTTCGGCCTGGGCCACGCCGGCCAGGCTTTCCTGGGCGCGGGCGGCCGTGGCGGCGCAGGCGGCGAGTTGGGCCGCCGCGTCCACGCCCTCCAGCTTGCACAGGCGCTCCAACGCCTCGCCCGGGTAGGGGCGTGGCCAGGGCAGGTCCTTGCCGCAGTAGGTGTAGGTATAGTGCCAGCAGGACGCCAGCGTCGGGAAGGCGGTCGCCGCCTGCACCACATCCTCGGCGGCGGCGAGGAAGGCGTTGCGGCCGGCGCCGAAACAGGCGGCCCAGCGCTCCTGGACCGCCGCGATGCCGCCGGGGTCCATGCCCGACCAGGCGCAGGACGCCAGCAGGGCTTCATGGTCCGTGTGGCCCGGATCGTGCACGGCATAGGACACGGCGCCGGTCGCCCCCTCCGCGAAGGCCATCTCCAACATCCGCGCGATGTTGGGCCGACGGTAGTCGTACCGGGACCAGTTGAAGTAACACGTCATCGGCGCCACCCAGCCCTCGATGCCCTTTTCCGCACCCAGGCGCACGTGCGTCTTGTCGTTGAGAGCATCGTTGCTGTACCACCACCAGTGCAGAATCAGGCGGTCCTTGAGTCCGGCTTCTTCGAGGGCCCGGAGGAAGGCATCGTCCAGGATGTCCATATGGCGGGTGAGCTGGTCATTCCACATGACCACTTTGCCGACGCCCTTGTCGGTGAGCATGCGGACCAGCCAGAGGATGTAGTCGCGCAGGTTTTCTTCCCTGCCGCGGGCGGTGGAGACGGGCGCCTCGCACCAGGGGCTGGCTGTCCTGTGGGGATCGTCGGGATCGGGGTAGTCCGGCCACACTTCGTCCATCTGGATGTGGAAGAAATCGATGCCGGCGGGGAAAAAGCGTTCGATGATGGAGCCGTAGAATCCCTCGATGAACTCCCGTGTGGCCGGGTCCGCGATGGAGTAGCCCACACCCCGGGGGGACCCATCGGCGTCCTTGGCGGAGACCCGGGGCAGCAGTCTGGGGATCAGGGTATTGTGCCCGAGGCTGTTGACGAAGGGGATGACGGTGACGCCCTTTTCGCGTCCGTAGTTCACCACTTCCGCGAGGAAGTTGTCGCGGAACATGGGGGCCTCGTAGGTTTCCTCGCACCATTCCTTGCGGGCGGGAGAGTACCAGGTCAGGCGGTGTTCCTTGCGCAGGTCTTCGTGGCCCGGCACGGGGACCTGGAGGAACTCGGTCGGGGCGCCCTCGAAGCGGCAGTTTCCCCAGCAGCCGTAGAGGCCGATACCGAGACGGTTCAGCTTGAGCGTGCTGAGGCGGTCGATGAGGGTGCACCAGTCCGGCAGCACCATCCGGTCCGGTCCCCACTTGCTCTCCACGAAGATGCCTCGGTTGGGGAGTGCGGGCCAGTCGCGGATACGCAGGTTGGGCGGACGGCAGCCGTTCGCGAAGGCGCGGAAGATGGCCCCGAGCGTCTGCGTGGCCCACAGGGCCCCCGACTGCCCCGGCGTGCGGATGAACACCAGGCTCCCACGCAGCTCCAGCTCGTAGTACTCCGGCCGGGCGGCCTCGGGAACATCCCCCAGCTCGAAGGCGTCCTCGGGCGCCACTGTTGCTTCGATGACATATTTCTTCTTGTTGGCAACCACCCGGACTCCCGCCTCCGTCAGGATGCCGCGCATGGCCTTCCGCTGCAGGGGCAGCACATTGTTGGTGGCCAGACGCACGTCCTGCGACAGGTCCGTCTCTCCACCCGTGAGCACGACCTCCCTGGGATCGGGAAACAACCCCGGAACCGCAAGCCGGGCCTCCATGCTAGACATGACAGACGACCTCCTGACACCTCAACACAGCAACAGCATGCACACGGCAACCCAAAGGTCCCGCGCGCATCCCGCAACCGCCGCTACGGCTCGGGGGACAAGGAACCCCACCGGCCACACACACTCATAGTAACATACTGCGGAAGTCGACACCCGGCAACGGCTTACTGGAACAACTGCCGGTATCTGGCGTATCCCTGCTCCCAGAGGTCCCCATCCCGGGGCAGATACCGGCGTGTTTCGGTGGAGTTGCGGATGACGTCCCTGGCCTCTTCAAGGGAAGCGATATCGCCGGTGGCCATGGCCTGGGCGACCAGGTTGCCCATGGCGGTGGCCTCGACGGGTCCGGCGATGACGGATCGGTGCACGGCGTTGGCGGTGAACTGGCTGAGGATCACGTTTTTGCAGCCTCCGCCGACGAGGTGGAGGACGTCGACGGGCCGGCCCGTGATGGCGGCGATTTCGTCCAGGGCGAGGCGGTAGCGCAGGGCCAGGGAGTCCAGGGCGCAGCGCATGATCTGGCCCGGGGTTTCCGGCGCCGGCTGCCCGCTGTCGCGGCAGAACGCGGCGATGCGTTCGGGCATGTTTCCGGGGGCGAGGAAGGTCTCCGCGTTGGGGTTGATGAGGGAGCGGAAGGGTTCGGCGGCGACGGCCATTTCGTCCATTTCGTCGAAGGTGAAGGTCTTACCCTGTCGCTGCCATTCGTGCCGGCATTCCTGTATCAGCCACAGTCCCATGATGTTCTTGAGGAAGCGGATGCGGTTGGCGAGTCCACCCTCGTTGGTGTAGTTGGCGGCCTGCGCGGCCTCGGTGGTGAGGGGTTCGGTCCTCTCGGTGCCCAGGAGGCTCCAGGTGCCGCTGCTGAGGTAGGCCCAGCGGCTGTCCGGGTCTGCCGGCACCGCGGCCACGGCCGAGGCGGTGTCGTGGCTGCCGGCGAGGATCACGGGTATGGGGGCGCAGTTGAGTTCCTCGCAGACGGCTGGCCGCAGGTTGCCGACGACGGTGCAGGGGGGGACGATGGGCGGGAAGAGGCTGCGGGGCAGCCCCAGTGCCTCGATGATGTCCCAGGCCCAGGTTCGGGCGTAGGGGTCGTAGAGTTGGGACGTTGTGGCGATGGTGTACTCGGCGCTGACGTTCCCGGAAAGGAGGTAGGTGAGGGCATTGGGGATAAAGAGGAGGGTTTTTGCGACTTCGAGGGCGGGGTCTCCGTCCCGGACCATAGCCGCCAGTTGGAAGACGGTGTTGAGGCTCATGAACTGGATGCCGGTGCGGCGATAGAGGACATCCCTGGCGACCCTCTCGAAGGCCCACGGCAGAATGTCGGCGGTGCGGGCGTCGCGATAGTGGCGCGGGAAACCGGCGATGTTCCCCTGCCGATCCAGGAGGGCATAGTCCACGCCCCAGGTGTCCACGGCCATGCCCGCCAGCTCCACCCCCTCCCGAACCGCCTTCGAGAGGCCCGTCTTGAGTTCCGCGAAAAGGCCGAGGAGATTCCAGAACAGTCCGCCGTTGACATCGATGCCGCCGTTCTCGAAGCGGTGCAGTTCCCTGAGTTCGATGCGGCCGTCCGCCAGGGTCCCCAGAATGGCCCGACCACTCGAGGCCCCGAGATCAAAGGCGAGATAATGCTTCATAACCCGACACCCCTGCACGTCCTCGGACCGGTCCCGTGTGCCCGGGCGCTCTCCACCCGGAAGCTCGTCATCGGCCCCGGGCCCGGGGCTTTGCCGTCACACTGGATGATTCCCGGGAGAACCACACCGATGGGAAACCATGCTGTAATATGGCGCGGCGACGGGCTTTCGCCAGCCTCAGGAGACCGGCGCGAGGTCCGCTTCGACGGGGGGCCATCCCGCGGCGTCCCGGCGGCGGACATCGACGAAGAACTGGCGGAACCGGCACTCCTCGGGCAGCCAGTCCACCACACTGAAACAGCCGCTCAGGGTCAGCGAACCGGCACACACTTCGGCTCCCCCGCCCGCTTCCCAGCGGACGAAGGGGTGGTGGACGTGGCCGCAGAGGGACAGGCGGACGCGGCCGCTGCGCAGGTACTCGTAGAGGGCTTCGCTCTGTTCCAGCCGTCGTCGGCGGGGGAGGGGTCGTCCATCGGCCTGGCGCAGGGGGAAGTGGCCCACCAGGACACAGGGGGAAGCCGGATCGCTGTCGCGAAGGTGTTCGGCCAGCCACTCCAGGGTGCCTGCCCCGAGGCGGCCGCTCGAGAGGGCGACGGGCATGGGCCGGGCTTCGTTGAGCAGCAGGAAGCGCACGCCTCCCAGGGCGATTTCGAGGGGCAGGTCCGCGATCTGCCAGCGGTTGCTGTTGAGGCCGCGGAAGGTCTCCTCGAAGGCGGTGCGGCAGGCGGCGTCGCGCACGTAATCGTCGTGATTGCCGGGGACATAGAGGAAGCGGTTGCCGTAGGCCAGGCGGAGGGGTTCCAGGAGACTGCGTGCCAGGCGGTGTTCCTCCGCGGAGCCGACGGTTGTGACGTCGCCGGTGCAGAGCACCAGCTCCGGCGCCAGCCGTCCGATCTCCGCGAAGGCCCGGTTGAGGTACTCCCGTCGGCAGTGCCAGGCGCGTCGCAGGACCCAGTTCAGGACTCCGAACAGGCGCTTGTCCAGCAGCGCCCCGGGGGAACGCGGCAGGCGGGTGACGTGGACATCGGAGATATGAACAATGCGCATAGGCGTTTCGGAATCGGCGCCCGCGGCGCCCGACGGCTTCGATGCGCCCGGCAACCCCCGCGTTCCCGCGCCGGCGGAGACCGGCATGGTGGGCGTGAGCCTGCACTCGGCGGCACCATCGGGGAACGTGGCTCGGGCCGCGGGGCGCTCAGGGCTTTGGGATCAACTCCTGAAGCCGTGTCCGGTTCTCTTCCGTTTCCTCCGGGAACGTGCGTTCCAGGTACTCCAGCAACGCCTTTGCCCGGGGCATGTCGCCCTGGCTTCCAAGCTGCTGGAGCTGCTCCAGCCAGCGTTCGAATTCCATCCTGCGCAGTTCGGGTTCGACGACAGCCAGTTCATCGAGAAGCGGCTGGGCTTCGGGGAGGCCGCAGGTTTCCAGCCGTTTCCGGGCTTCGGGCAGGAATTGGGCCCGGCAGAGGAGGTAGGCCCCGAACAGCAGCAGGCGGCGGTTTTCCTCGCCGCCGTCGCGTTCCCATTTGCGCTTGGTCAGGATGTCGAGCTGTACGGCCGTGAGTTCCGTGAAGGGGATTTCGAGGGTCTCCATGTCCTCGCTGCGGACCCCGCGGCTGTAGGTCACGCGGCGGCTCTGCAGCTCCACGTCCCGGAAGCCGATGCGGCTCACCTTCCATTCGCCACGCTGCTGACGCTGCAGGGGGAGTTCCGTGCCCGCCAGTTCTTCCTTGGTGTTGACGATGGTGTCGAGCAGTTCCTCCGCCATGGCGATGCAGCTCTGCCGGGCCCGGGCCCAGTCCCGTTCCCCCTCGTCCCGCGCGGCGGACATGGGCACGAAGAGGGTACTGGCCTCGTCGAAACGCTGCTGTCGGCACAGCTCGATGGACTGCCAGCGCAATTCCGTGCGTTCCCTGGCCTTGGCGGCCTGCCGCTGGGCTTCGGCTTCGGCCTGGCGCCGCGCTTCTTCCTCCTGTCGTTTCCGTTCGGCTTCGGCGGCGGCCGCCTGCCGGTTCTGTTCCTGTTGGGCTTGGGCTTCGCGGCGGCGTTCCGCGAGTTGCTGCTGCCAGCGTTCCGTGGCGGCGGCTTCGGGGGCGGCGCGGGCGGCTTCGAGGTCCTCCTCACGGAAGGGTGCCGCCAGGGCGGCGAAGGTCTCCGCCTCGGGGTGGTCATAGCCGTGGGTACGGGCCAGGGAGGCGAGCCGGCGGCGCATCTCGTTCGGCGCCTCGCCCCGCGCGCCGGCCTCCCGGATGGCGTCCAGGGCGGCGCGGATCTCAGCAGCGGGGACCCGCGCCGTGCCCCCCCCACTTCCCGGGCCGGCACTGCCGTCGCCGCCGCCCACGCTCCCGCCGTTTCCCGGTCGCAGGAGGTAGAACGCTCCCGCGCCCAGGACCACCACAGCCACCGCCGCCCCGACGGCAAGGAGAACCCCGAAGGACTTCCGCTGCGCCGGGACCCCGGCCCCCGATCCCGCCGACCTTTTCCCTGCGCCCCCGCGGGCCCCCGAGGGCAGGCGGGCGGCCTCCGGGCTGTCGCCGGAGCGCGCTCCGGGCACCGTGATGCGCCGCAACCGTCCCGTGTGCCCGCGCGAGGGCGCCGGCGCGGGGCCGGGCGCGGCCGCCCCGGCTGCATCCCCCCCCTCGGCGATGGCCACCGCTTCGTCGCTGTCGGGCTCGATGGGCTTCTGGCTGCCCGGATCCAGCCTGGCCAGGGGCGGCTCCCCGGACTGGACCCGCTGCAGGTCGGCCAGAAACGCGGCCCCGTCGGCATAGCGCTGGTGCGGGCGTTTCGAGAGGGCGACCTGGACGATCCGGGCCATGGGGGCGGGGATGTCCGCATGCAGGTCGGTCAGGGCCGGCAGCGGGTCGCTGAGGTGCTTCAGCGCGATCTCTCCCGGGTCGCTCCCTTCGTAGGGGAAGCGGCCGCTGAGGGCCTGGTAGAGGGTTGCCCCGAGGCTGTAGATGTCGCTGCGGCAGTCACCGGGGTGTCCCAGGAGTTGTTCGGGGGCGATGTACTGGGGGGTGCCGTACAGTTCCCGGGTGCCGTCCTGGGCCGTGTCGGTCATTTTCCGTGCCAGTCCGAGGTCGGCCACCTTGACGTTCCCGTCGGCGGTCAGGATGATGTTGTCGGGCTTGATGTCGCGGTGGATCAGTCCCTGGTTGCGGAAGGCGAAATCGAGGGCGCCGGCGACCTGGATCCCAATCTGCAGGGCCCGCTCCCACACCAGGCGCCCACCGTGCAGAAGCACCTCCTTCAGCGTGCTGCCGCAAACGTACTCCATGGCGAAGTAGAAGAGCCCCTCGTCCTCGCCCACCGCATAGGCCTGGACAATGCTGGGGTGGTTGAGTGCGGCTGCCGCGCGGGCCTCCCGGATGAAGTCCGCGATGTAGGCGTCATCCACACCGTAGCGGTGATGCAGGATCTTCAGCGCCGCGGGCCGGTCGAGGGAAACCTGATGCGCCAGGTAGACGGAACCCATGCCGCCGGCGCCCAGCCTGTCCCGAATCACGAAGTCCCCCACCACCGCGGCCGGCGAAACCCGCGTCTCCGGGACGGTCACGGCACTGCCGCAATGACCGCAGGCCACCGCCTCGCCGGGCTCACACTCGTCAATGGCCAGGATGCCACCGCAATGGTTGCACTGAAACCTCACCTGCCCCAACACCTTTCCTTCGGCGGTCCGGGACCCGCGCAGGCAAACACCGGGAACGATACTATAGTACCAATTGCAGCGATGGAAGGCAATCGCGGCGGCGGAGGATACAAGGGCCGTCGCGGGTGCAGTGCGGCAGACAGGGCCAAGGGCAAAGGGACGGCACGCCATGATCGTCACGACAGCGGATCTCTTCAAGGTCGCCTACGGCAAGTTCGCGGTGGGTGCGTACAACATCAACAATCTGGAGCAGTGCATGGGGCTGTTCCGGGGCAATCTGGACAGCCAGGCGCCGTTCATCATCCAGATCAGCAAGGGTGCCCGTTCCTACACCCACAAGCTGATGCTGGAGGGTCTGATCCGGAGCGCGGAGCAGGTCTTCCCCGAGGCGGTGTTCGCGGTGCATCTGGATCACGGCGATGAGGCGACGTGTTACGACTGCATCGACAGCGGGTTCTACAGCTCGGTGATGATCGATGCCAGCCACGAGTCCCTGGCGGAGAACATCGCCATCACCCGTCGGGTGGCGGACCGGGCCCATGCGAAGGGCATCAGCGTGGAGGCCGAACTGGGGCAGCTCGGCGGCGTCGAAGAACACGTCAGCGTGAAGGAAGCGGATGCCAAGCTCACGGACCCGGACCAGGCGCTCGAGTTCGTCACCGGTTCGGGATGCGACTCCCTGGCCTGTGCCATCGGCACCAGCCATGGGGCCTTCAAGTTCATAGGCACCCAGGGTCTCCACTTCGACGTCCTGGAGGAGATCCAGAAGCGCCTGCCGGGCTTCCCGCTGGTGATGCACGGCAGCAGCAGCGTGCCCCAGGACGAGGTGGCGCGGATCAACGCGGCCGGGGGCGCGCTTGCGGGCGCCAAGGGGGTGGACGCCGGCGAATTCCATCGAGCCTCCCTGTTGGGCGTGACCAAGATCAACATCGATACGGACGGACGATTGGTATGGACCCGGGTGCACCGGGAGTACTTCCGCGACAAGCCGGAGAACTTCGATCTGCGTCCGCCCGGGAAGGTCTTCATGGCGGAGTATGCCGCCTTCATCGCCGCCAAGAACGGGTTCCTGGGCAGTGCGGGCCAGTTGGGCCTGGTCAAGAAGGAACTCGGCCTGGCCTGAGGACCACCGGGTCCGAACCGATCCGACCGATCCGGGGGTGGATTCCTGGCGGGGAGTTCCGGGTGATGGCTTCGGCATCGGGAGACCCGCCGCCGGCGGCGGGGATTTGGCCCGCGGCGGTGCATCTCGTTCATCCCGAGGTGGCCTGCTGGCGCTTCGGTGCGCATGAGGCGTCCGTGTTGGAGGCCCTGGCGCCCGAGATCCGTTGCGAGGTCTGTTCCGACCGGGGGAGTTTCCGTCGGGCGTTGTGCCATGCCAGGATTGCGTTGGTATGGCGTTTCGAGCAGGAGGAGTTCGCCCTTGCCCCCGACCTGCGGCTACTGGCGACGCCCGCGGCCGGTCGGGATTACTTCCGGGTCGAGGCGCCCGCGGGGGTGGAGCTTTCCTACGGTTCCTTCCACGGCGAGCTGATGGCCGAGACGGCCGTGGCCATGGTCCTCGGCATGGCGCGGGGCCTGTTGCCGGCCGTGACCTGCTTCGGGGGTTCCCCCTGGCCGCGCCGCCGGCTCTCGGCCCGCATGCGTCCTCTGCGCGGGACCCGGGTCACGGTGCTCGGCTTCGGGCACATCGGACGCTGGATCGGCCAACTCCTGAAGCCCTTCGGCGTGACCCTCACCGGCGTCCGCCGGCGGTCGGCGGCAGGGGATACCCCGACCTTCTTCGGCCCGGACGACCGGATCATCCCCGTGGACGAACTCGATGCCGTCCTGCCGCGCACGGACCACCTCGTGATCGCTCTCCCCGGCGGGGCCGAAACCGACCGCATCGTCGACGCCCGGCGCCTGGCTCTCCTGCCCGCCCATGCCACACTGACAAACCTCGGCCGGGGAAACGCCATCGACGAACAGGCCCTCGCCGAGGCCCTGTCCCGGGGACGCCTCGCCGGGGCCTGTCTGGATGTCTTCGCCGAAGAACCCCTGCCGGCCGATTCCCCCCTGCGTCACGCCCCCAACCTCTGGCTCACACCCCACACGGCGGCCGTCGGCCCCAACTACATGGACCTCTTCGTGCGCGAGTTCGCGGCGCGTTTCCGACGCCGGCTCGATACCGGAATCCCGTTCGGCTGACGGCCGCCCGGGGGCCCCGGTCCTGGCGCGCGCGCGGGGGGTGCCGTCAGGATCCCATGAGGGAATGGAGCAGGTCCACCGCGGAAGCCGCATCGGGGGCATAGCCGTCGGCGCCGATCTCGTCGGCGAAGTTCTGGGTCAGGGGCGCGCCGCCGACCATGATCTTGACCTTGCCCCGGAGCCCTGCCTCCTGGAAGGCGTCGACGGTTGCCTTCATGTTCGTCATGGTGGTGGTGAGCAGGGCGCTCATGCCGATGGCGTCGGCATTGTGCTCCTGGGCGGCCTTGACGAATTTCTCCGGCTCGCAGTTCACTCCGAGGTCGACGACCTCGTACCCGGCGCCCTCGAGCATCATGCAGACCAGGTTCTTGCCGATGTCGTGCAGGTCTCCCTTGACGGTGGCGCAGCAGACGGTGCCCCGGGCCTTGACCCCCGCCAGTTTCAGGAGGGGTTTCACCAGGGCCATTCCGGCATTCATGGCCCGGGCCGCGATCAGGACCTCGGGGATGTACACCTCGTTGCGCTTGAACTTGTCGCCGATGACGCTCATCCCTGCCACCAGGCCGTCGTCCAGGATCTCCTTGGCGGAGAAACCCTCGTCGATGGCCTTCTGGGTCAGTTCCTTCACCACCGGAGCCTGCCCCTTGATGAGAGCTGCCGAGAGCTGTTCCAGGAGTTCTGCCGCCATGTTTCTTCCTCCACTCTTTCGTGCGAGCCTTCGCTACGGGGTCTGCCATCCCTCGGACACCCTGCGTGCAGGATGGATGCCGAGACGCTGAAGCCGCCCCAAATATACCCCAACTGCCCGGCATGCAAGCAGAAAAAGCGAACCGGCCCGAAACCGAGCCGGCCCCTGGAAAAGACGCCGCTGCCGCGGTATGCTGGGCAACACTCCCCGGAGGCGTGTCGAGGTCCGGCCGCCGGGGGATGGAGCCGGGCGGGAATCTGCCGGCCCGGGATACCCCGACCCGGAAAGGGACTGCGGGACATGACGCATCGTTTCGGCTGCAACACGCTCTACCCCGGGGGACGGCTGCCCGCCCTCGAGGAGACCTTCGACCTGCCTGCCCTCCGCCAGGCCCTGCTCACCATCCGCGACGCGGGCTTCGACGGCTGCGAGTTCTCCCACTACCAGCACCTCATCGCCCCGGAACAGGAGAGGCTCCGCGAGATGTGTTCCTGCATGGGGCTGCAGCCCTGGAGCGCGCACTCCTGGGTGCCGCTGCCCGCGGCCCTCGGGGACGTTCCCGGGGCCGTGCCGCGCCTCGGGGAGAGCCTGGCCGGGGCCGCGCGTCTCGGCGTCCAGGTGCTGGTGCTGCATGCCGCGGGAGCGCCTCCGTCGGCGTACCCGGAACGTTCCGAAGCCCTGTCGCGTGCTCTGCAGGCGCTGGGGCCTGCCGCCACGGCCGCGGGCATCACCCTGGCGCTGGAGAACTGCGCCGACCGCCGTGACCTCGACTTTCTCGCCGCGCTGCTGGAACGGCTGGCGCTGCCCTTTGTCGGCTTCAACGTCGACACGGGGCACGCGGTGTTGCATGGCATGACTCCCGCGGAGGTCATCCGGGTGATGGGACCGCGCCTCGTCACGACGCACCTGCAGGACAACCTCGGCCTCCGGGACGATCATCTGCCTCCGGGAGCCGGGAGCATTCCCTGGCAGACGGTTCGGGATGCCCTCGCCGAGGTCGGCTACGGGGGCATGCTCATGGTCGAAATCTCGGACCGTCCGCCCGGGCGTGAGCCGGACCCGGTGGGCGACACCCGTGCGGCGGCGTCTTTCCTGCGGAAGCTATTTGCGGAGGAGCACTGAGGCATGGCAGTCACGTGGACGACGGACACATCCTATTGGGGGTTCAGCCTGCTTCGGGAGGTCCCCCTGCCGGCCCTGCGCGCCGTGGCCCGGGAGTTCCTGCACGGCCGCACCGGCGCGCGCCTGCTGCACCTGCAGGCGGACGACGCGGAGAACTGCTTCGCGGTCACCTTCCCCACACCGCCGCCGGACGACACGGGCCTGCCGCACATCATGGAACACGCGGTCCTGGGGGGGTCCCGCAAGTACCCCGTCCGGGAGCCCTTCTTCGAGATGGCCAAGATCAGCATGGCGACCTTCATCAACGCCATGACCTCGCAGGCCTTCACCGTCTACCCCATCTGCTCGAACGTCCGGAAGGACTTCTTCAACCTGGCCGAGGTCTATCTCGATGCCGTGTTCCATCCCGAGATTCGGGAGAACACATTCCGGCGCGAAGGCCATCACCTGGCCCTCGAAGACAACGCCGACCCGGCGTCGCCGCTGACCATCAGCGGCATCGTCTACAGCGAGATGAAGGGGGCCTACTCCTCGCCCGACGCGATGATGTGGCGGCTGTGCGACCGGGGCCTCTTCCCGGACACGCATCTCGGGCGCGATTCGGGGGGCGACCCCGAGGCCATCCCGTCCCTGACCTACCCGCAGTTCGTCGAGTTCCACCGCACCCACTACCACCCCGCCAACGCCCTCATCTTCGTGTATGGGGACATCCCCACGGAGGAACACCTCCGCTTCGTCGCCCCGGTCCTGGATGCATTCGGCCCCGGCGGCAGCCGCATCGCCGCCCCCCGGCAACCCCGCTGGACCCGGCCCCGGGACCTGACCGAT
This sequence comes from Lentisphaeria bacterium, assembly GCA_016935045.1. Taxonomy (GTDB): domain Bacteria; phylum Verrucomicrobiota; class Lentisphaeria; order Oligosphaerales; family JAFGRS01; genus JAFGRS01. Next base: position 13,606 of record JAFGRS010000001.1, read on the forward strand.
GCCTACCCGATCGGCAGGGACGAAACCACCGCCGCAAAGACCTACATCACCCTCAACTGGATCGTCGGAGATGCCACCGCCCCGGACCACTTCGTCGACCTGCTCGTGCTCTACTTCCTCCTCCTCGGCGATGACGCGGCGCCCCTGAAGAAGGCGATCATCGACTCCAAACTCGGAGCGGACCTGTTCATGGCCTACGCCGACGCGCACGCCTACGAGACGGTCTTCCACGTCGGCATCAAGGGCAGCGAACCGGACCGGGCCGACGCCTTCCAGGACCTGGTGCTGGAAACCCTCGCGGCCGTGGCCCGGGACGGCGTGACCCCGGATCGCGTCCTCGCCGCCTACCGGAACCTGGCTTACGAACACCTCGAAGTCACCTCCCAGTACCCCCTCAAACTCCTCTGGAGCGTGAACCACGGCTGGCCCTACGGCGCCGACCCCCTGCTGTTTCTCCGCTTCGACCGGCACCTGGCCGAGAGTCAGGCGCGCTACGAGGCGGACCCGAAGCTCTTCCAGGCGTTGATCCGGACGGGGCTGCTGGACAACCCGCACCGCCTGCGCGTGGCGCTGCGGCCGAGTCCCGATGTCCAGGAGTTGCGGGATGCGGCCTTTGCCGCGGCAATGCGGGAGCGCAAGGCGGCGTTTTCGGAGGCGGAGGTGGCGCGCATCGGTCGGGAGGCGGCGGCTCTGGAGGCCGAGCAGGGGGTGCCCAATTCGGCCGCGGCGCTGGCCAGGCTGCCGCAGCTTCAGGTCGGCGACCTGCCCCCCAGGCCCCGCGAGATTCCCACCACGGTGGGGAGGGTCGCGGGGATGGAGGTCCTGCGCAACGACGTCTTCAGCAACGGGGTGAACTACCTGGACATCGCGGTGGACCTGACCGGCCTGCCGGCGGAGTGGTTCGCCCTGCTGCCGCGCCTGCAGGATGCCTTTGCCAAGATGGGGGTCGAAGGACAACCCTACACCCGGGTCGCCGAACGGCGCACGGCCGTCACCGGGGGGCTCGGCTTCTCCACCTGGGTGACCCGTCATGCCAGCGAGGGTGACCGCGTCCTGCGCTGCCTCCACCTCGGACTCAAGACCCTGGACCCCCAGGCCGAAGACGCCTTCGAACTGCTGGGCGACCTGCTCTTCCGTCTCGACCCCGGAGACCGGGAACGCCTGCGGGATGTCCTCACCCAGGCCCACGCGGGATACCGCAGCCGCTTCATCAACGACGGCATGGGCGTCGCTCAGCGCCGGGCCTGCCGAGGCCTGACACCCCAGGGAGCCCTCGACTCGATCCTGTGCAGCCGGCAGACCATGGAACAGGTCGACCGGCTGCTGAAGGGGTTCGCGGACGAGGCGCCGCGCCTGACCGAGACCCTCACGCGCATGCGCGGATTCCTCCTCGATCCGGCGCGTTGGACGCTGAGCTTCACCGGTTCGGAGGCGGCCTTCTCGGCCCTCTGCCGGGCCCTCGAATCCTGGCGGAGTTCCATGCGGGGCAGCGCTTCGGCCGGGCCGGCGGATTACCCGTTCAGGCGCCTCTGCCCCCCTCTCCGGGAAGGCCTCGTGGGACCCTACGACGTCTCCTATTGCGTCAAGGCCATGCCGGCGCCGGTCCAGGCGGATCCCGAGGCGCCCCTCTTCGGGCTCGGCATCTACATCGCCCGCTTCGATTACTTCCTCCCCGAAATCCGCTTCAAGGGCAATGCCTACGGCGCGGGAATGAGCTTCCACCACGGCGCGGGGACGTTCGTGCTCTCCTCCTACCGGGACCCCCGCCTGGTGGAAACACTGCAGGTCTTCGACGGACTGCGGCGCTTCGCCGAGGAGGCGTCCTGGAGCCAGACCGACATCGACCGGGCCATCATCGGGGCCGCCAAGGGCATGGTCCGCCCCATCCGGCCCGAAGCGGCCAACCGCGGCGCCCTCTTCCAGCACCTGCGCGGCGAAACCGCCGCCCTGCGCGAAGCCCAGTACGCGGCCTCCCTGCGCGCATCGCCGGCCGGCGTCAGGGAAGCCCTGCTGAAACAGCTCGACGCCGGCGAGGCGCTGGCGGCCGTCTGCGTCGCTTCGAGCCGCGCCAGGCTCGAAGCGGCCAACCGCGCCCTGGGGGACCGGGGCCTGGCCCTGGACGATGTCCTGCCTCCCGAGTGACGCCCCGTCGGGTCGACGGCGTGTGGCGCCTGCGGACCCGGCCCGGTGAGGAGTGCACGAGAGGAGCATACCAGGGACCTGAGAGTGGTCCGCATGGCCGAATCCCTGCCCGCGGGGCCCTGTCGGAACCTGCCTGTCGCAGCCGCGACGCGGACAGATGTCCCCAGGGGCGGGCCGCGGGTGGTCCAGGGCAATCCGGGACAATTGGGAAGGAGAGTGTCGCGATGGATGTTGTGAGGATCGGGGTCATCGGCAGCGGGGGCATCTTCCGCAATCTGCACGCGCCGCATTACGAGAGCACCTCCCGGGCCGAGGTGGTGGCGGTGGCCGACCTGGTGGCGGAACGTGCCGGGGAAATGGCCGAGAGACTGGGCGCCGAAGCCTACACGGACTACCGCAGGGTCCTGGACCGGCCGGACGTGGACGCGGTGGACATCGCCACCCAGCCCAGACCCCATGCCGAGATCGCCATGGCGGCGGCACAGGCCGGCAAACACATCCTGGTGGAAAAGCCGATGTGCAGAACGGTGGCCGAGGCCGACGCGATGATCGCGGCGGCGAAGCGGGCCGGGGTGCTGCTGCAGGTGGCCTACATGATGCCGTACCATCCGGTCTATGCCAAGCTCAGGGAACTGCTGTCCGACGGCACCCTGGGGGCGCCTCACCTGGCCTACTGCCACGAGATCGGCTGGTTCCGGCCCACCCATCCCTGGCTCTTCCGGCGCGAGGAGTCGGGGGGCATGCTCGTGGAACAGGCCATCCACACCCTGGATGCCTGGCTCTGGCTCTACGGGCCGGTCGCCTCGGTCTACGCCCGCAGCAGTCACACTCCCCTCGGGGGGACCTATCCCGAACCGGCCCAGGCGGTGGAGAACAACGCGGTCCTGACCGCCAGCTTCGCCACGGGCTGCACCGGTCTGCTGATCAAAAGCTGGGCCGCCGAAGCCGGCGCGCAGGCCGCCGGCGTCGTCTGCGGCAACGGCTCCGCCACCCTCACCCAGGCAGCACTGACCTGGCAGACACACCACGCACTCGAACCCTCCCGGTTCGTGCCCGAGATCCCCGACGACGGTACCTACCGCACCGTCGCCCCCTGCGTGCGCGAACAACGCTACTGGTCCCTCGCCGCCAAGGGCGCCGGCATCGAACACTGGCTGCGCTGCATCCAGGGCGAGGAAACGCCCGAGACCGACGGCGCCAGGGGCAGGGCGGGAATCGAAATCGCCGAAGCCGCTTACCTCTCGGCCCGCAACGGCATGCCCGTGCCCATCCCGCCTGCCGTGCCCGGAGAGCCCGCATCCCCCTGACAGCGGAGGCCGCCGCACCGGCGCGGCCGTCGGGGACCGCCGGCCCTACCACGGGGACCCGTGCCCGCGAGGACCAGTCTGCGTGTACGCACAGGCAGGCCCGGGCGCTCCCGTACCCCGCACGGTCCCCGGGCGGCAAGGATGGGGAGACGGAGCGGCGGTCGGGGACCGCCCGCCCTACCGGGGAGGCACGGCTCGGCGGGAGCCTCGCCCTCCAGGGGAATCGGTTTTCGGGTTTGACGGGGGCATTCCCCGGCTCCTTCGCGGGCGCATGTCAGCTCCGTAGGTCCCTCTCCCCAGACCCGTACG
>JAFGRS010000087.1 GCA_016935045.1 Lentisphaeria bacterium
AAGTGGAAATGGCGGTTGAGTTGCGCGTTCCACTCGACGGTTCGGGATTCCCCTTCCTGCATGGCATTGGCGGACCAGTCGATGCGCGGGCCGAAGGCGTAGGGGTGTTCCCGGAACCCGCCGATGACGAAGGTGCGCGAGCGGATCTCGTCGGCGCGCCGGGTGTCCGGATACTCCGAGGCCACGGTCAGCCGCAGGCGGTCTCCCGCTCTGCCCGCACACACCCGAAACGACAGGCGGTCGTAGGGACTCCAGTCCCCGGGAAACGCAGTGCAGGAGACCGTCGGCGTCAGCGCCGGCAACGACCAGCGGCCGCAGGCATCCCCCGCCGCCGCCCCGGAGGCCACCCGGGACAACCCCCGCCAGCCCGTGGCGTGGGACGCGAAATCCCCGAGCGAACGGGAAACGCCCGGACCCGCCAGCCGAATGTCGTCCAGCAGGAGTTCGCGCCCGTCGTGCGGGTCCCCCAGGGCCTGCCAGGTGATGGAGAGAGCGGAGACCCAGTGCCAGCCGACCGGTTTCCCGAGGGGCAGGAAGGCGTTCAGCGGCACCTCGATCGGGTACCATCCCTCACGATCGAGCACAACCGTGGTCTGCAGGCGTCCTCCTCCCGCCCCCGTGCCCGCACGCTGCTTCTGCACCGGCATGCCGAGGGTGGGCCGGTCCGCCGCGGCAACCAGCCAGCGCGGGAGTTGGCGGCGACGCAGGTGCTCCGCCAGTGCCTGCCGCGCCTCCGGGACGCGACCGGAGCGCCAGGCGTCCCGAACCGCGGCCAGCTCCGGACGGTCGAGGTCCAGCAGGTCGAAGAAGTCCGCATCCTCGAGCCGGGGCCCCTTGACCCCCCGCGGCGGGATGGCGAGCAGGCGCAGCCCCTCGATGATCACCTCCTGGGGTGCCACGGTGGGGCGCCGAGCCCAGTTGTTGTGCAGGCGCAGGCTGTCGATCCGGTGCCAGCCAGCGGGATGGCGCACCGAAGCGGTCTCGGTGAAGGGGATGATCACGGACCGGGGGCCCGGAACATCGAGCTTCAGGGTGAACGAATAGTAGTCCATCCCGTCTGCCTCGGGGTCCTCGCTGGCCATGACAATGGTCAGAGCATTGTCCGTCGGCGGCGTGCAGCGCAGGGTGAACGCCAGGGCATGGTACGGGGTCCAGTCGTGGGGAATCGAGCGGCTTGACAGGCCGGCCATGTCGGTGAACGACCAGACCAGACGCGAAGGCCCGTCGGGCCCCGCCGCCACTTCCTGCGTCGCGCCCTCCCATACCCCTCCCCCCACGGGCAGAGCCAGATCGGCAGCGGGAGCGGCAGCCACCGGCGCCGCCGCCGCGAGGCTCAGGACGACAAGAATGCGCTGCATGGCCAGTCCTCTTCGCATGCCTCCCCCGCCACACCCGGACGGAGGAGCGCCGATGCCTCCTACCATGAAGGCATAACGGAACGGCGCAAACCGAACGATCCGTCCCGCGTGCCCTGGAGGGCGAGACACCGCCGAGCCGCGGCCCCGTCCCCTGTCCCCTCTGTCCTCCGTCCCCTCCGTCCCCTGTGTCCCCTCCGTCCCCTTCCGGTCGTCCCCCGGCGCCCCTTCCGACCGTCCCCTTCCGGGATGCCAGAGCATTGCCGGTCCGCCCGGACGTCATGGCTCTCCTGCCGGGGAGGCACTACCCCGCGAACACCTCGGCGTGGGCCGTGGAGACCGCCCCTCCCCGGACCACCAGCCGGACGTCCACCAGTTCCATCCCCCCCGCGGTCACCGGGATGCAGTACACCGGCTCCTCCGTCCACGCCCCCGAGTTGAGGTACCGAATGCCCTCCTCGACCGTGTCCTCGGCCCAGTGCACATGACCACAGGCCACCGCACCGACCCCGCGCTCCCGGCCATGGCGGACCGCCTGCCGACGCTGCTCACGGACCAGATAGCGGTATGCCCACCGCCAGCGCTTGGCATACTCCGCAACGTGCACGTCCGCGGCCCCCAGGCGCAGACGAACCCCGTGGAACCAACCGAAGAAGCGGATGAACAGACGGTGCGACGGCAGCACACGGTCCACACGGTGCCCGTGAAAGGCCACCAGACGCCCCGGCAGATACACCTCGTCCGTACACTCCGCCCCCTCGATCGCGTCCCCCGCCGATCTCCCGTCATGATTCCCCTCGACCGCGATCAGGCGCAGCCGCGATGCCGCCCGGCGCAGGGCGGCGCAGCCGGGCACGGGAGGGGCACCCGGCGCGGGTGGGCTGTCGAAGGTGTCCCCGTTGAGCACGAGGACCGTTCCGTCGCGGAGGCGTTCGAGGAACGACTCGATGAGCCCCGGGCGGGTGTAGGGCGAGCCGAGGTGGAGGTCGCTGAGGACGACGAGTGGGGTATCGGGAGCGACGGTCATGCCCTGCCTTCACATATCGAAGAGCATCTGCTGTCCGGGCACTTCGCCTTTTCGGGGTCGTCTGCGGGGCGGCGCCGCGGCGGGGGCTGCGTGGGTCTTGGCGAGTTTGGGCTGGCTGTCCTCGCCCAGTTCGTTGCTTTCGAGGTTGGTCAGGACTTCGCCGGCGCGGCGGATGACGGCCCTGGGGAGTCCGGCCAGGCGGGCCACGTGGATGCCGTAGCTCTTGTCGGTGCTGCCGGGCATGATCTTGCGCAGGAAGATGATCTTGTCGCCGTATTCCCTGACGGCCACGTTGTAGTTCCGGACTCCGGGTTTGGTGAGGCTCAGTTCGGTCAGTTCGTGGTAGTGGGTGGCGAAGAGGCATCGGGCTTTGACGGAGGGTTCGTCGTGGAGGTATTCGGCGACGGCCCAGGCGAGGCTCAAGCCGTCGAAGGTGCTGGTTCCGCGGCCGATTTCGTCGAGGATGATGAGGCTCCTGGGGGTGGCGTTGTTCAGGATGTTGGCGGTTTCGACCATCTCCACCATGAAGGTGGACTGCCCGCGGGAGATATCGTCGGCCGCGCCGACGCGGGTGAAGATGCGGTCCACGAGGCCGATGACCGCGTGCCGGGCCGGGAGGAAGCTGCCCATCTGGGCCATGAGGGTCAGGAGGGCCACCTGGCGGATGTAGGTGGACTTGCCGGCCATGTTGGGCCCGGTGATGATGGCCAACTGGCTGTCCGCGGTGTCCAATTCGGTGTCGTTGGGGACGAACCGTTCGTCCTGCATGCGGGCATCGAGAACCGGGTGGCGCCCGTCCCGGATGATCAGGACGGGGTCGGACACGACCTCGGGCCGGCAGTACTGGTAGCGCACGGCCACGTCGGCCAGGGAGGCCAGTGCGTCGACGGCCGCGATGGCCCGGGCCGTCCGCTGGATCGCCGCCGTGGCCCGCACCACCTTCTCCCGCACCTCCTGGAAGAGGTCGTATTCGAGGGCCTTGCTCTTCTCCTCGGCGCCCAGGACCTTGTCCTCGATCTCCTTGAGTTCGGGGGTGATGAAGCGTTCGGCGTTGACCAGGGTCTGCTTGCGCAGGTAGTCCGCCGGCACGAGATCGAGGTTCGTTTTCGTGACCTCGATGTAGTACCCGAACACCTTGTTGAAGCGGACCTTCAGGGACTTGATGCCGGTGCGTTCCTGCTCCCGGCCCTGGTAGCCTGCAATCCAGCTCTTGCCTTCGGTGGATGCACGCCGCAGTTCGTCCAGCCCGGCGTGGAACCCCTCCCGGATGATGCCGCCCTCGCGAATCGCCAGGGGAGGCTCGTCCACGATGGCCCGCGCGATCAGGTCCGTGACCTCAGGCTGGTCCACCAACTCCCCCCGCAGATGCGCCAGCAGCGGCGCCGCGAGGTGCTGCAGGATCGAGCGCAGGGCCGGCACTTCCTCGAGGCCGCGCCGCAGAACCGCCAGGTCCCGGCCATTGGCGCTGCCCACGTTGACCCGGGCGATGGTCCGTTCCAGGTCTTTCACCGTACCCAGGGCTTCCTGGAGTTCGCGCAGCAGCATCGGGTCGGCGGCGAACTCTCCCACCACGTCCTGCCGTTCCCGGATCGGCTCGATCGTACACAGCGGCCGGAGCACCCACTCCCGCAGCAGCCGCGCCCCCATGGGTGTGACCGTCCGGTCCAGCACGCTGAGGAGGGTGGCTCCCCGGGCGTCGGCGAAGATGGGGTCCACCAGTTCCAGATTGCGCTGGGAGATCCGGTCCAGGACCATGCCGTCGTCGGTCTGGTACACGGACAGGGAGGTGATGTGGGCCGCGTCCCGGCGCAGGTTGTTTCGGGCGTAGGAGAGCACTGCCCCGGCCGCTCCCACCGCCGGCCCCAGTCCCCGACAGCCGAAACCATCCAGGCCGGCGACGTCGAAATGCCGGCAGAGCTGGTCCGTCGCGACCTCGGGATCGAACAGCCAGTCCTCGAGGGGCGTCCACACCAGCCCGGGCGGCACCTCCGGCATCCCCGATTCCTGCCACTGCCGCCGCAGCGACTCCCCCACCAGGCACTCGGCGGGATGCAGACGCTGGATCTCCGTCTCCAACCCCGCCAATCCCCGTACCTCCGTCACCCGAAAATCCCCGGTGCTGAAGTCCAGCAGCGCCAGCCCGTAACGGTCCCGCTGCTGGGACACTGCCGTGAGCAGATGGCTGCGGTGCGCGTCCAGAACCTGGTCGTCCAGCACCGTCCCGGGAGTGATGACCTGCGTGATGCTCCTCTTCACGATCCCTTTGGCGAGCCTGGGGTCCTCCATCTGCTCGGCAATGGCAACCTTGACCCCCTGTTCCACCAGCCGCGCCACGTAGGACTGCAGGGCGTGATACGGCACCCCGCACATGGGCACCCCGCCGCGCTGCGTCAACACAATGTCCATCAACGCGGCGCCGCGCTTCGCGTCGTCGAAAAACAGCTCGTAGAAATCCCCCATCCGGAACAGCAGGATCGTCTCCCCGTCCAGCTCCTTCTTGGCCTGCATGTACTGGCGCATGGCAGGCGTCAGCGTCGAATGGTCGGACATCGTGTCTCCCAGGGGGGAACGGCTGCGACACCCATCCCTCTAATGGATACGGACGCCCCGGCAATGTCAAGACCGGGAAGACGGGGGAATGCAGTGCCTCAGTGAAAACAGGAAAGCCTTGGAAATCGGCTCAGGGCCGAGACATCTCGAAAGTGCTACACATCTCGTTGCGCTGCATGGACCATGGACAATGGACCATGGACCATGGAC